>JAOZMN010000431.1 GCA_029934265.1 Bacteroidales bacterium | reverse complement strand
GATTTTAAAAAACATCAAATTCTTTCTTGAATTATACTCTTTTATAAAAATTATCATACCAAGTATTTTTTTTTTATATCTTTGTAACATTAAAAATTAAAAAATCGGCAATCAAATGAAACGTATAATAATAATAATAATAATTACAGTTATATTTTTTTTTAATCAAATTTCATTTTCTCAAAGAATAGACATCGGAGAGCCGATAAACGAGCCGAATGCAATAGAAAGTACGCCGTCAATTAGTCTGGACGGAAAAACACTTATTTATGTATCCGACAAAACCGGCATTCAGCAATATTATCAATCTTTGCTCGGCAAAGACGGAAATTGGACAGCCCCGACTCCGATAGATTCCATAAATGTACTATGTAAGCAAGGAAGTCGCTTGGGTGCTTCTTCATTGAGTTTTGACGGAAATACTCTTTATTTTTGTGCAGTTTTCGACGGAGGTTACGGAGGTATGGATATATACATTTCCAAACGTAAAGGAAAATCGTGGGGGGCTCCGATAAATATTGGAAATATCATAAATACAGAGGCTTACGAAGGTACTCCTTCTATTTCCGTGAATGAAAAAACACTTTTTTTTGCCGGCGATAATCCCGGTTTTAAAACAAAAGGTTTTCAATGCAAAAAAATATTTATTTCACACAAAGATACCGCAGGAAATTGGCAAAAACCGATTCCCCTACCCGTTCCGGTAAACTTGGATTGCGAACAATCACCTCGTATCTGCTTCGATGACAGAACTTTGTTTTTTTCTTCCGTACGGGAAGGAGGGAAAGGGAAAGCAGATATGTATATGACAAAAATCCTTGCCAAAAATATATATTCGGACGCTATCCCGATGGATTTTACAAATACCGAACAAGGCGATATGTATGCATCTGTTCTGGCTTCCGGCGAACGGCTGTATTACAGCGTAAGCAGTAACGAAAAATCATCAGGAAGATTCGGTGGCGTTTTTTTGGTGGATATTCCTAAAGAATTTCGCCCGTTTCACAGCTTGACGGTTTACGGACAAATTAAAGATACAATTACAGGAAAACCGGTAAAAGCCGACATTATTGTATATAACGCAAACACAACTTTGGAGGAATTCAGAATAAGCAGTAATGAAGTGGACGGAAATTATACACTGGTTTTGGCGGAAGGGAAAAATTATTCCGTAGATATTTTTGCTGAAGGATACTCTCACAAATTTTTATCTTACAGTCTGAAAAAAATCGAGAAAAATAAAACTATCAATAAGAATATCGGTCTTTTTTCGATGATAAATCTTGAACTTAATATTTATGACAGCGATTTGTACGAACCGCTTACCGCCGATATTCTTGTTCTGGATTACGAAACCGGACGAAAAACCAAAATCCAAACCGACATCGACCGTATGCCTTCCGGAAGATATAATATTTCCTTGCCTGTCGGCGGGAAATATAAAATCAAAATTACAAAAGATAATTATTCCTCCGGTGCTTTTGATTTCGATTTAAGTTCGACAATACAATTTGACAGATTTGTTAAAAATATCGAACTCTCTCCAAACAGAGAAGATTATAAATTCGACCTTGCAAACTTGGGAATTAAAGTTGGAGAAACAATCGAAATAGTTTCCGAAAATATGTATAACAACGAAAAAATTATTACTAAAATTACTCGAACTGCCGACGGCTACATTATTGAAGAAAACGGCAAAGACCCTTATAAAGTAAAAAATACATATATTGCAAGATACATAAAAGGCAGTAAATACGAAGTAACGGTAAGTCCGAAAGGTTATTTTTTCTATAATACGATTATTGACTTAGCCGAAGATAGTGGAGGAACTACAAAAATAGAACTCGAAGCAATTATTAAAGATACAAAACTGACTCTTAAAGATATAGTTTTTGAAAGTAATTCGGCAGAACTAAACTCAAGTTCTTTTATAGAGCTTAACAGATTAGTGAAATTATTGAACGAAAACACAACCGTTAAAATTGAAATCGCCGCACATACCGATAATGTAGGTTCGGATAATTATAATTTAAAATTATCAAACAAAAGAGCAGAATCCGTTGTAAATTATCTTATCGAAAAAAACATATCCGGCTCCCGACTTATTGATAAAGGTTACGGAGAAAAAGCTCCGATAGCTCCAAATGATACGGAAGAAAACAGAGCCCTGAACAGAAGAGTAGAACTTAAAGTAACGGAAATCAATTAACAATTATCAATGAACAGGTTACAATGAACAAATTACAATGAACAATTTACAATTATTCAAAAATATGAAAACTTACACATATATATTTACGATATTTCTTTTTTTGTCGAATTTAACGGTTTTTTCACAAAACGATATGAAATATAAAGATGTTATCGAAATTGTGGAAACAAGCAATAAAGTTGTTGCATTCCAGACACTTAATTCGTATATCCGACAATGCGTTAAGCCGGAACCGGAATTGCTGAACGCATATTACAGAAATGCTCTGATTTGCTACGAATGGGCAAAAAAATATGACCCGCTTAAAGAAACGCACGATGTAAAATATTTTACAGAACAAACTATCGTGAATTTAGACAGTGCAAAAGCTAAAATGAACGAAAAAAAATTTCGGAAAACTCGTAAATATTTCAACAATCTTACCGAAGTAAGCGATGAAAAATTACAACCTTCCGACATACTAAGCGATATAAACTTAAAACTTGAAAATATAAGCAATTTTCAAGAAAAAATCGAAAATATAATTTTTAATTTTAACACAGCTT
>JAOZMN010000003.1 GCA_029934265.1 Bacteroidales bacterium | reverse complement strand
TTCTTGGTCGGTGCCGGGAAGGAAGCCGGGAACGTCTTCAAAAACAAGCAAAGGAATATTAAAAGCATCGCAAAAACGCACAAAACGAGCGGCTTTTTTTGATGAATTTATATCGAGAACTCCGGCAAGAAATGCGGGTTGATTTGCTATAATTCCGATACTTTTTCCTGCCAAACGAGCAAAACCGACAACAATATTTTCGGCAAAATCTTTATGGACTTCAAAAAAAGTATCTAAGTCGATTACATTATTAATAACGTCTCTTATATCGTAAGGTTGATTTGCACTTTCGGGTACTATTCCGTTAAGTTTCGGACGAATTTCATCTTCATGAGTATAATCAAGACTTAAAGGCTCTTCTTCACAATTTTGAGGAACGTAACTGAGCAATTTTTTTATATAATTTATTGCTTCAAGGTCGTTTGCGGTAGTAAAATGCGAAACTCCGGATTTTGAAGCATGAGTATTTGCTCCTCCAAGCTCTTCCGATGTAACTTCCTCATGTGTAACGGTTTTTACAACACTCGGACCGGTTACAAACATATACGACGAATTTTCGACCATTATGTTAAAATCGGTAATTGCCGGAGAATAAACCGCACCGCCGGCACAAGGTCCGAGAATTGCCGAAATTTGAGGAACTACGCCGGAAGCAAGTGTATTTCTGTAAAAAATATCGGCATATCCGCCAAGCGAAACGACTCCCTCTTGTATTCTTGCCCCTCCGGAATCGTTCAATCCTATAACCGGTGCTCCGTTTTGCATTGCCAAATCCATTATTTTAACAATTTTTTCGGCGTGTGCTTCCGCCAGTGAGCCTCCGAAAATCGTAAAATCTTGCGAAAAAACATAAACAAGTCGTCCGGCTATTTTTCCGTATCCGGTTACAACTCCGTCGCCCAAGAATTGCTGTTTGTCCAAATCGAAATCTCGTGAGCGGTGTTTTACAAGCATTCCGGTTTCCTGAAACGAGCCTTTATCGAGTAAAAGTTCCAAACGTTCTCTTGCGGTGAGTTTTCCTTTTTGATGTTGTTTTTCAATTCTTTTTTCACCTCCGCCCCGTAAAGCTTCTTGTTTTTTTTCTTCAAGTAAATTGTATTTTTCTTCTTTTGTCATTAAATTTTATCTTTAATTTGGACATTCATAGTTGTTTTCCGGCAATTTTTCGTACTTAACTTTATAGTTCGGATTTTTAAACTCCTTAGGAATATCGTTTTCCGGTTTTAACAGCAGTGTTTTTTTTCCGTGTTTTATTATTTTAAATTCTATGCGTCTGTTGTATTTTTGTGCTTCTTCGTTGTATTCTCCGTTTATGATATTGTACGTTATTGCATTTTCTTCTCCGTAGCTGACTGTTACGAGCTGTTCCGGTTTTACTCCTTTTTCGATAAAATATTTTTTTACGAACTCGGCTCTTTCTTTGGATAATTTGTAGTTATAAACAGCAGTACCTTTCGAGTCGGCATAAGCTCCGATTTCTATTACGGCATCGGTATTTATTTTCAGATAATGAACAAGGTCGTCCGTATTTGTTTTTTTATCGGGCGAAAAATTATTTTTATCAAATTCAAAACGCAAATTTTTAATATTTATGTGTTTTTCATAAACAAATCCGTCCGAGTCGATGTTCTCAGTATCTATTTTTGTTGCGTCAAGCATACTTATATGTGGAATACAGCCTGAATTAGGGTCTAAACGTATCGAATTTACAGTATTTTTGTATGGTGCATTTTCTTCAATAAATATATCATCTGAATATACTACCTTTTCTTCAATATCTATTACAATATTATAATTATGATTTCTTTTTGCGACAAATACGAATTTTCCGTCGTACTTGTTCGGCTCGTAAATTCCTTCGAGTCCGGTTTCTTTTTCGGTTATGTTAATTTCGAGTTTGGGAATTTCGCCTTTGCACATATAAACGTTTCCGAGAACTATAACCAAATCGGTACCTTTTTCTTCTTCAAGGTCTATGGTATATAAATCGGAATCTCCAAAACCTTCTTTTTGCTTTGAAGAATAATAAGCTCGTTTCCCGTTTGGAGTAGGAAGATAGGAAACATCGTCTTCGATGGTGTTTATGGGATAACCGATATTTACAGGCTTCGACCACTCTCCGTTTTCATCTTTTACGGATTTGAAAATATCATAAGCTCCAAGATTATAATGTCCTTTGGAACAAAAATATAAAGTTTTTCCGTCAGGGTAAATATAAGGTGCTTCTTCTTTTAATTTTGTATTAATTTTTTCACCGAGATTTTTCGCTTCCCCCCAAGTTCCGTCTTCTTGAATTTCGGATACATAAATATCCAATTCACCAAAACCTCCTCGCCGGTCGCTGGTAAAATACAGATATTTTCCGTCTGCGGAATATGAGCCGTGTGTCTCTCTGAATTTTGTATTTATGTTTTTTCCGAGTTTTTCGGATTTCGACCAGTCTGTTCCGTCAAAGCGACTTTCATATAAACTTCCTCCGGTATCGTCATCTCTGAGAATCAATAATTTAGTTCCATCTATTGAAAGTGAAACAGCTGCATCGTGTCCCGGAGTATTAATATTTTTGCTGATTCCTTCCGGCTGTGTCCATTTCCCGTCTTTTTTTCTTGAAATAAAAATATCTTCATCATATTGTCCGCCTATATCCGCTGTTCCGCCTGATGTATTCTCTCTTCTTGATGTGAAAATAAGTACCGATTCATCGGCAGAAAATATAGGACTGTGGTCTGCAAATTCAGAATTTATAATTTCGCCCATATTCTCGACATCTATATTCAGACTATCTTTTGTCAGCTCAATTCCACTTTTACAAAGTGTTATTTCCGTATTTACCTCTTCCGACAAACGCTTATTTTTCACCAACTGCTCTTTCAAAGGATAGAATAGTTGTAAAGCTCTTTCGAATTGGTATGAAGAGCGATACGCTCTGGCAAGATAAAAATAACTTTCGAGATATTCAGCTTTTGCTTTTCGTCCTTTTTTCTTATACAATTTCATTGCATGCTCGAAATATTCTATAGATTCTTCTTTGCCGGTAGGTGTATTGAGCAAACAAAAACCTATATCGTAATAGGGTTTAGGCATATCCGGATTCATTGCCAAGAAGCCTTTGTAAAATCCAACCGCCTGTTCAAAGTTCTCGGAGCTGATAAATGCTTCTGCAATTTCGACACTGTCTATCGGTTTTTTTTGTGAAAAAACATTCCCGAAAGATAATACCAATGCAATAAATAATATGTAGCTGATATTTTTCAATCAATTCCTTAGATTAAGGTCTTCGACCTATTTAATGCAGACCTCCGTCTGTTTTAATACTTTTATTTGTTATATGTCTGACAGTTAACGACTTGCATCGGCTTTCCCATAATTGGACTTCACAAACACACACAACTTAAAAAGCCTTGATTTACAGCAATTTACAAGTGCAAAGAAACTATGCTTTATAACGAACATTAACTAAAACGCTAAAAATAGGACACTTACAAAAACAAACAACGTCCAGTTTTTCAGCCCATATTTTTGAGGTCTGTAATGAGGCTTGAATAATATTTTATTAATCAAAAAAAGACTAAAAATCTTTTATAAAAACAAAAGCATCAGGAAAATCGGCTCTTAAAAGTTCTAAAAATTCTTGTGCTTCTTCTTCCGTTTCGTAGGAACCGTAATAATAAATATAACTTCCGTCCGAATCTTTATGTTCTTTTACATCGTCCAAAATTCCGTCGAAAGAAATAGGAGAGTCGATTGTAAGTACATTTATCGAGTATGAAAATGCTCCGGCATCAAAACCTATTCCGACTTTAAATTCTTTCGGGACTTCAATTTTTGATATTTTTAAATTTTTATTTTCGCCCTGTTTCAAAACTTTAATTTCCACTCTTCTGTTATAAACAAGGGCTTTGAAGTCAAACTTACCATTACTCATTTTATTCCTTGAAATAGGATTTTGACTTGAATAATGCTTTACTTTCACTTGTTTGGAATTTACTCCTTTTTTCAGCAGGTTTTTTCTTATGAAATCGGCACGTTTCCGTGATAATTGTTCGTTAAAAGATACCGGTCCTTGCAAATCGGTGTAACCTCCTACTTCAATAATTGCTGTTTTATTTTCTTTCAAATAAGTCGCCAGTATTTTTAAATTTTCGGTATATTTATAAGTATTAAATTTATTAATGTCAAAAAGCATATCACTTACAATTACCGTTTCCTTTCCATTGTCTGTTTCCACTCCGTATTCCTTAACCAAATCCTCTTCGGCTATATTTGCAGCGGCAAACGCTTCCATATATACAGCAAGTCTGTCTTTTTTTAAATCTTGTGCTTTCTTAAGTGTTATTTCATCGAAAATCGTATATTCTATTACATCACCGAAAATCATATTTGCAGATAAATCTCTGTATATCCGCTCTTTGGCTATTCCTTTTTTTTCTATATAATTAATAATAGAATCTGTTCGAGGTTTTACGAGTTTGAACGAAGGCGGTAAAAAATTCGGGTCTGAATTTTCAAGCAAATAATCATAACCGGAAAAATTAACAAGTAATTCCGTATTTTCTTTCAAAAAATATACAAGTAAATCGAGTTCTAATCTTGTGAATTTATTTAAAACGGTTTTTTCTTCTTCAAAAGGCATTTCTTTGGATTTCTGAATTTTACCTTTTTCGAGAGTATCTAATTTTGCTGAATAATTACAAATAATAAAAGTCGAATCTGCTGTCAATGAAATATTTTCGGTGTCAAAAATATGATTATCCGCATCAAAATATATTTTATAATCTTTTCCGACTTTCAACACAAAAAGATATTCTCCGGTAACGGAATTTGGTGAAAAATTATTTACAAGTTCGCCTGTTTCAATATCTATGATATATATTTGTGTATTTCGGGCAACATGATATATACTGTCGGTCAAATATATAATGTCGTCCATTATTTCTTTGTAAGTTATTACGACACTGTCGCCTTGCTCTTGCAGACCGTTATTTACAATTATCCTTCCTGAGGATAACGTTAAAGTATCGCCTGCTATTTTACAATCGCTTACATTAATTTCTTTTTCGTCAGCCTTCAAGTCGATTGCCTTACCGGATATTATTGCCAATACCTTTTTTTGTCCGGTATAATTTGTTGCAGAATATATATTTGCAATATTTCCTCTGCTTTGTGTATAATAACCTTTTAGTCCGTCCGCCGAAGGGAAATAATACAAGTCATTATCAACCGAATTTATCGGATAGCCCATACTTTTTGGCTCTAACCAACTCCCTGCCTTTTTCAATTTGCTGTAAAAAATATCATATCCGCCCATCGAACCGTGTCCTTTGGAGCTGAAATATAAAGTTTGTTCATCAGGGTGTATGCACGGGCTTTCTTCGTCATATTTTGTATTTATGTTTTTTCCAAGATTTTTTGCTTTACCCCAAGTTCCGTCTTTTTCTTTTTTGCACACGTATATATCTAAACCGCCGTAGCCTCCCTTTCTGTTGCTTGCAAAATATAAATATTTTCCGTCGGCAGATAATGAGGCTTGGGTTTCTCGTTTTGAAGTATTTATATTTTTACTTAATTTTTCCGGTGTTTCCCATTTCGTTCCGGATAATTTACTGTAATATATATCGCCTCCTCCTGTTGGTCGATACAAGAAAAGTTCTTGTCCGGATACCGAAATTCCACAAGTAGCATCGTGTAGTTCTGTATTTATCGGTGTACCTGTATTTTCAGGGAAAGCATGAATACCGTCTTTTTTGTTAAAACTATATATGTCTTCCATATAATTTCCGGCATTGTCTTTTCTTGTCGAAGTAAAATAAATAACCGACTCGTCTGCCGACATTATCGGGCTATGGTCAAGGTATTCGGAATTTATCACTCCGAGTTTAGAAACTGCAGTTTCCGTCGGATTGTCAAATGTTTTTTTTGCATTTCGACACAATTCCAACTGTCGATTAACCTTAAGAATTACTTTTTTCCTTTCAACAATAAGTAATAATTTTTCAAAAGTTTCTATTGCCTCGTCAAATTTATAACTCAAATACAATGCTCTCCCTAAATAGTAATATGCTGCAACAAAAGGAATCTCCGACTTTTTGTCATCGTGCATCAAAAGAGCTTTCCTAAAATATGCAATAGAATTAAACCTCTCCTTCGATGAATTTAAAAGACAATATCCCAATTTGAAATTTACATCAGTATCATCCGGGTTTTCAATCAGCTCTTTTTTGTATTTAAGTGCATTATACTCAAATTTCGTTTCAAAAATGTATTTTTCCGGCTTTTCGGATAATAACTTTGGGGTATTATCTTTTATACCCTTTTGCGAAAAAGAAGTAAGAAAAAGTAATATATAAAAGTTCAGTAGTATAAATTTCTTCATAATTAAAATACTGTTTATCAAATTTTGTACCGATTTTTACAAAATACTCCGTACAAAATTAATATTTTTTCCGTAAAAGTCGATATTGTCGGTATCTATATTGCAATTTATTAAATTTTGAGTTTTTAAAATTGTGGATTTTATTGATTTTCAAAATATTATACTAATATAAAATACAGGTTTGATATTATTTATTATATTTTTTGTTTAATTTTAAAATCAAAAGTTATGCTAAAACTTCAAATAAAACAACAAAACTTTTCTTTTTGTTTCATAAAAAAATAACTTTGCAGGGATTTTTTATGATAAATTTTTAAGCTAAATACTTACACTTTAATTTTTTCTCATAATATGAAAAAAATATCCATCATTATTATTTTAAGTTTATTAATTTTCGGTTGTGGAAACAAGGAAGATACAAAAGATATCGGCACTACGGAAGCGGAGCAGAACGAAATTAATCAAAGCTTTAAAATTGGGATTTTTGATGAAAACATGGCAAAATTGGTCAAATTTAAAGGTGATTTACTGTTCGGAAAAAGTTGGACAGACAAGTTAGGTGAAAATTTACTTGTTTTTTCACAAAAAGAAATTATTAAAGAAGAAAACGGCGATGAACCTGAGCCGGATAGATTAACCCGCAAACTTTATGCCGTTCATTATGCAAAAAGCAAAGACGTGTATAAATTAATTCGAGAAGTTCAAGACTTTACAACAGATTGCGGATTTGAAAACCGTGCAAAAATAATGAAAGAATCCGTAACAATTACCGATTTGGACAAAGACGATTTTGCTGAAATTACTTTTGCTTATCGTTTGGGTTGCACAAGCGAACTTTCTCCGGACGTTTTAAAACTAATCATGCTTGAAAATAGTGAAAAATATGCAATTCGAGGTGATACACGAGTACAATACAGACCTGATGAATTTGTTGGAGGAGCAACCGACATAGATTCAAATTTTGATAACGCTCCCGAAGTTTTTCTAAATCATGCAAAAAGTATTTGGAAAGAACAACAGTCTCATGTTCAAAATAATACATCAAATTCTGAAAATTTCAATACAGTTAAAGGTGTAGATAAAATTAAAAATTTAATCTTATCCGGCAACGAGCCATTTTGGACATTAGACCTTAAAAAAGAAGGGATAAGTATTAAAAACATGGGCGTTTCAATCGAATTTATTTCATACGGGGAAATATATGAAACTTCAATAGATTGGAACTTTTCCGTGCAAGAAGCAGATGTAAAAATAGATATAAATATCAAAAAAGAACATGGTTACGATGGTATGTCCGGACATATTTATCCGTTTAAGACAAAAGTTGTTTTGCATATTGCCGGCGAAAAAGACAAGATATTTCATGGCGTAGGAAATTATAAAAATGCAAAACCGCTTTCTCCACACCCTGAAAAAAACGGTAAATTTTCAAATCATAATCTGACATATAAAGATGTTTTTATTACTTTAGATAATATAAAATTCGCAATCATGGACGGTGATGCAAAAACATTGGCTCAATATATTGTTTTTCCCTTAAAAGTCAATACTGCTTCGGGTAAATCATTAGAAATTAAAAATACAAATGATTTAGAAAAACAATACAACAACATATTTTCTTCAAAATTAAAAAATAAAATTCTTAAGATAGATTACAATACGGTTGATGATAATTCTTCCGGTATTTTTCCCAAAGGTGGTGTTGTTTGGCTTACCGAAAAAACAGGCAAAGCAAAATTGTTTGTCATAAATGCAAAATAAGGTCTTTTATTTTTTGAAATTGTGAAGTTTTGAAATTTTACGCTGATTAAACAAATTTAATAATGTATTAAAAGGCTTAAAAGCCGAAAATATTAACTAAAAATAATTTATCATGTCAATAAAAGTAGGAATAAACGGTTTTGGAAGAATCGGAAGAAATGTTTTTAAAATTATACTTGAAAACACTGATTATGAAGTAGTGGGAATTAATGACTTAACAAACAACAAGACATTGGCTCATTTACTAAAATACGATTCTACGCAAGGTAAGTTTAACGGTGAGGTTACTTATGACAATGAGGGTATTATAGTGAACGGAAAAAAAATTGCAGTCAGTGAAGAACGCAATCCGATAAATATTCCGTGGACTTCAACTCCGGACGTTGTAATTGAAGCAACAGGCGTTTTCAGATTAAGAGAGAGTGAAAAAGGAGGCTATGGCGACCACCTTAAAAACGGTGCAAAAAAAGTTCTTCTTACAGTTCCGGCAAAAGACCAAATTGACAATATGATAGTACTCGGCGTAAACGACGAAATGTTGCGAGAAGAAGATACTTGTGTATCAAATGCTTCATGCACAACAAATTGTCTTGCACCGGTAGTGAAAGTTTTGAACGATAACTGGGGTATAGAAACCGGTTTGATGAACACAATACATTCATATACAAACGACCAAACTATTCTTGACGGTCCTCACAACGATTTAAGACGTGCTCGTTCTTCGGCTGTCTCCATGATACCCACAAGTACAGGAGCCGCAAAAGCCGTAGGAAAAATCATTCCGGAATTAGACGGCAAACTAAACGGAATGTCCACTCGTGTTCCCACACCGACCGGCTCACTTATAGATTTAGTTGTAACTCTTAAAAAGACAGCAACTGTTGAAGAAATAAATGCAGCAATGAAAAAAGCTGCAGAAGGAAAAATGAAAGGAATTTTATCTTATTGCGAGGACCCGATAGTTTCCGTAGATATTATTCACGACTCGCATTCGTCCATTTTCGACGCAGAAAGTACAATGGTAATCGGCAATATGGTAAAAATATTATCGTGGTACGACAATGAATGGGGATATTCTTGCAGAGTTGTCGATTTGATAGGTAAACTTGTGTAAACAAAGTCTTTATACTTTAAATTTTTGAAAATTTCGGAAAAAAGATACTAAGGGTTTAATTTGACAAAAAACAAAAAATCTAAATATTTTATTTACAGCGATTTACTTCAAACCCTTAGGGTTTGAATATCGGGAATTACCCTTTTTATTTCAGACAGTTCGTAATATAAGTATATTACAAAAGTTTTTCCGTATCAATATTTGCATAACAATCATATAGTAAGAACGTTATAAATATGGTTTTGCCCCATAAAAAAGGTAGAAGACCTAAAAAATAAAAATAATATGAAAAAAACAGCTTTTAATAAATTTCATCATGACTTAGGTGGACGACTTGTCGAATTTGCCGGTTATGAACTACCTGTTGAATATACAGGCGTGAATGAAGAACATCTTAATGTAAGAAATAATGTAGGTGTTTTTGATGTTTCGCACATGGGCGAATTTTGGGTAAAAGGCGAAAAAGCCTTAGATTTGGTTCAAAAAATAACAACAAATGATGTTTCAAAACTTTCACAAGGAAAAATTCAATATTCTTGTTTCCCAAACGGAAAAGGCGGAATTGTAGATGATTTATTGGTATATCATTACGAAGATGAAAAATATTTGCTCGTAGTAAATGCTTCGAATATCGAAAAAGATTGGGCTTGGGTAAACGAGCAAAATGATATAGGTGCAATTTTGGAAAATGCTTCCGAACAAACATCACAGCTTGCCGTACAAGGTCCGAATGCTACAGCTCTTCTTCAAAAACTTACAGATATTAATCTTTCTGAAATAGAATATTATACTTTCGTTACAGGAAGCATGGGAGGCGTTGAAGAAGTAATTATCTCTGCAACAGGATATACCGGAGCCGGAGGTTTTGAACTCTATGTTTATAACGACGATGCACCTAAAATTTGGGAAGCAATTTTTGAAGCCGGTAAAGAATTTGACGTAAAACCCGCAGGACTTGCAGCACGAGATACTCTCAGACTTGAAAAAGGCTATTGTTTGTACGGAAATGATATTGACGATACTACCTCACCAATTGAAGCCGGATTAGGCTGGATTACAAAATTTACCGAAGGTAATGATTTTATCGACCGTCAAAAAATGCTTGCCGTAAAAGAAGCCCCGATTGCAAAAAGACTAAAGGGTTTTGAAATGATTGACAGAGGAATACCACGACACGGATATGAAATATTTGATGCCGAAAATCAAAATATCGGAATTGTAACTTCCGGAACCATGTCTCCGATTCTTAAAAAAGGTATAGGAATGGGATATATAAATGCAGGTCATCTGAAAGTCGGTACCGAAATTTTTATAAAAGTCAGGAAAAAATATCTAAAAGCAAGAATAATTAAGTTTCCGTTCGTATAATTAACACACTTTAACCTTTGTAAAGATTGTTTTACTTTGTGTTTTTACAAAATGCTTTAAATTAAGGCTTTATAAAATACGACAATATCTTTAAAAATATAACCTATTAGTTTTAAAGTCAATACTCTGCTTTTAAAATAAAATTTTAAAGCTAAGGTATTGACTTTAAATATTAAATGCCGTACCTTTGCACAACTTTAAACATCTGCAAAATAAATGCGGATTTTTTTTTGGACATTTCTTATTATCAATTCATAATAATCGTTGGTTAAACCCGGTAAAACTCTTAATATATAAGAGCTTATAAAAATATGCCAAACTAATTTGAAATATATTGATATTTAAGGTCTTCTTCCTGTTTAACAGGACAGAAACGTATTTATAATATTCTTATAATTAAATTATTATATAATATTGAATACGAAAGCAGTTACAGTAATTAATAACTAAGAAACTGTTAAAAAATAACTTATTCATTTGCGTCATTATTTTTACTTTTTTCTGCTTCAAAAAAAGAATTGAAATAGCCCGCTATTACTGACTTTTTTTGAATTGCAAAAAGACAAAACTAATTTAACAAGTAAACAACTTATTTTATTACAGTTCCTAAACATCGGTATCGTAATATGAGGCAACTAAAAATTACCAAATCCATTACCAACAGGGAGAGTGCCTCTCTGGACAAGTATCTTCAAGAAATAGGAAAATACGAATTGATAAGTGTTGATGAAGAAGTAGAGCTGGCACAAAGAATACGAAAAGGAGACCAAACTGCAATAAAAAAACTGACAAGAGCGAATTTGCGTTTTGTAGTTTCAGTAGCAAAACAGTATCAAAATCAGGGGCTTAGTTTACCCGATTTAATAAACGAAGGAAATCTCGGTTTGATAAAAGCCGCAGAAAAATTCGATGAAACAAGAGGATTTAAGTTTATATCTTACGCAGTTTGGTGGATACGACAATCCATAATGCAAGCAATTAACGAACAATCAAGAATTGTACGACTTCCACTTAATCAAGTAAGTTCTTTGAGCAAATACAATAAAGCCGTTGCCGCTTTTGAACAAAAACACCAAAGAAAACCTACTCCGTTGGAACTTGCCAAAATTCTTGAAACTTCTAAACAAAAAATAGTGGACACAATGCGAGTTTCCGGACGACACGTATCTGTTGATGCTCCATTTGTTCAAGGCGAAGACAATAATCTTCTCGATGTGCTTAACAATCCGGATTCTCCAAATGCAGATAAAGGTCTGATATTGGAATCTTTACGAAAAGAAATCGACAGAGCATTTTCTACTCTTACCGAAAGAGAGAGAACCATACTGAGATATTCTTTCGGAATAGGCGGAGTTGAAATGTCATTGGAAGAAATTGGCGAGCAATTCAATCTGACGAGAGAGCGTGTAAGACAAATTAAAGAAAAAGCTATCCGAAGACTTAAAACTACTTCAAGAAGCAATCTTTTGAAACCGTTTCTGGGATTATAGAAAAAATTAATAACTAAAAAAAGGTGATAAGTTTTCTTATCACCTTTTTTAGTTTCAGTATAAAGGATTTATACTATTTGTAAAAACTTTTTATCGACATTATTCAAATGTTTGTCATTTGTGATTAAAGAAACATTATTTGCACTACAAATTGCAGTAATCCAAATATCATTTTCGGGTATTGGTTTTCCTTTTGTTTTCAAATTTTCTCTAATCTCGGCATATCTTTTTGCAACAATATAATCTATGTTCAAAATCTTACACGATTTAATAATTTTTCTTCCTTTTTTGCAGAATTTAAAGCACCAAAAACTAATTCACCTACAACTGTAACAGGCAAATATATAATTTTATAAGATGATACTTTTTCAATAATTTTTTCATTTTTACGGAAAAATTCTACTGCTATATTTGTGTCTATTGCTGTTACCATTCCCCTTCAATATTATTAAATTCTTGGTTTATACAATCTATCATTTCCTGTCCGCTTTGTTGATCTATTACTCCAAAATGTTTTAAAAGGAAGTGTTCTTTTTTTTTCTTTTACACCCGGCATTTTAACAACTTGTATAAAATTATAAAACAGTTGTAACATTTCCGGATTTGAATGATTAACTTCATATAAAAGTTCTTCACGCAAATTTTTTATATTTACAGTTTGCAACATTTTTTTGATTTTTTTTAATAATTCAAAATTTTTAATACCGCTTTGCTCCGGCAAACAGGTTGAATACCTTATTTTTTCAACTCCGGAACTATTCCGATAGAAAACGGATTTCCTTGTTCTTTGGATAATTTTTCGAGTTCTTCAATATTTTTAATAAGCACTTTTGTTTTTTCGGAAATTTCGTTTAATGCTTTTTTAGAAATTTCGAGATTCATTTTCATGATTTGAGTAGGTGCGGACGCTGAACGCCAGATACCGTACAAAACACTTGTTATTCTTGAACTTACTGAAGTAGTTTGAGCTTCATTTCTTTTGCTTATCGTTTCATCGCCGGTAAGTTTTCTTCTTAAAATTGTTAAATCTTTTTTGTAACCTGCTATTTTTTTAATTGCTTCCGTATTATCGTTTTTGCTATTTTCAAAAGCAGTTTCGAGAGTTCCCAATCTTTTTTGAACAGTACTTAAATAAGGCTTCATTGCAGATGAAACTCTGTACGCTTCAGCTGCATCTTTGCGGAAAGCGAATAATAACTTGGCATCAACTTTCGGCAAAGAAGAATTATACAATGTTTTTGTGCTGAATTTTTGAGTTTCGGCAAGTTTTGTTTTTTCGCCGTTTTGTACTTTATAAAGTGTGGTAGAATATTCACCCGGCAAAACAGGCATTCCTGAAGTTTGATTTTCATGTCCTTTTGATTTTCCGGACAAAACCGGTGCGGTGGAAAATGACATTAAACCCCAATTTGCTCTGTGCAAACCGGCACTTGCTTTTTGTCTGATACGTCTTACCGTTACACCTTCTGCATCTTTTATTTCAAAAACAAGATACGGTGCTGTTTCATCATCTTCGGCACGCAATTCTTCTTCTGAAGGATATTTTATCGACTCCCCTTTTTCTTTTAATTTTTTCTCTTTTTCTTTACGGATTTGTTTTTTTGTCTTTAAAGATTCTTTCAAATAATAAGTAAAAGTTGCACCGAATTCAGGATTTTTACCGGCATAATAAGTTGCTCCTTGTCCATATTTTTCTCCTGTACGGATATACATAAGAGCATCAGCAACAGGAAATAAAATTACTTCGTTTTTCAAATTTTCTTCCGTAGTTTTTCGCAAAGGCGAATAATCATCGAGTATATAAAAAGCTCGTCCGAAAGTAGCAAGTACCAAATCGCATTCTCGTTTTTGTATTTTGATGTCTCGCACGGCAGTTGTCGGGATACCGCTTTTTAATTGTATCCATTTTTTGCCGGCATCATTGCTGAAAAATACACCAAATTCTGTTCCGACAAAAATTAGATTTTTATCTTTAAAATCTTCTGCTATCGTATAAACCGTTCCTCTTTCCGGAAGGTTTGAAACTATTGATTTCCAAGTTTTACCGGCATCATTACTTTTCAGTATATAAGGTTTTAAATCGCTGTTTTTCCTACCGTCGAAAGAAGCATAAACAGTATTTTCATCGTGTTGTGAAGTTAGAATGCAACTTACATAAGTTGTTTCGGGTACGGAAGTAAAAGTTTCGTATTTTGTCCAAGTTTTTCCACCGTCTTTTGTAGTTTGTATAAGTCCGTCATCTGTACCGACATAAAGTAAATCGGGGTTTTTCGGAGATTCGGCTATGCAAACTATATTTCCGTAAAGTGATGTAGATTGACTTTTAGCTATCGCTTCCGGACTTTGAATTTCTCCCATTATTTTAAGAGTATTTCTGTCAATTTGGCGAGTTAAATCAGGACTTATTACTTCCCAAGAATTTCCTCTGTCATTTGTTCTGAAAAGCTTATTTGCGGCAAAATAAAGTCGTGTATGCGAATGGCTGCTTATAACAAGCGGTGCGTTCCAATTCCAACGATATATTTCTCCTTCGGGTTCTTGCGGTTTTATATCGAAACTTTCCTTATTTTTTTTATCGTAACGCACCAAACCTCCGTATTGCCATTCCGAATATACAATATTAGGGTCTTTGGTATCGAACGCACTGAAAAAACCGTCTCCGCCGACTGTTGTATGCCAATCGGAATTTAAAATTCCGTATTTGCTTACAGTTTGCGAAGGTCCGACCATGCTGTTATTATCTTGCGTTCCTCCGCAAATATTATAAAACGGATATGAATTATCTATGCTTACTCTATAATATTGAGTTACAGGTAAATTTGGGACATGTCGCCAATTCTTACCATTATCGTAAGTATCGTAAATTCCGCCGTCTCCGGCAATTATTATATGATTTGTATCATCAGGGTCTATCCAAAAAGCATGGTCATCAACGTGTTTGTGTTTCAGACCGAATTTTATCCATGTTTTTCCTCCGTCAAGCGAATATCTCGAATAAGTATCTACGGAATAAATTTTTTCGGGATTTACAGGGTCGCAATATAATCGGTTGTAATACTGCGGACTGACAGTCATATATGTACTCACTTTTTTCCAACTCACTCCTCTGTCCGTCGAACGATATACTCCTTGTTTTGAATTATCGGCTTCAATAATTGCAAATAAATAATCCGGATTTACCGGCGAAATTGCCAATCCTATTCTTCCAAGTTTGCCTGCGGGAAGTCCGGCGACAAGTTTTCTCCAATTTTTACCGGCATCGGTCGATTTGTAAATTGCACTTTCCTCTCCTCCGTTTATTATCGAAAATACTCTTCTTCGTCTTTGATAAGATGCACAATATAAAATATCGGGATTTCTTTTATCAAAAACTATATCCGTAATACCTGTATTTTCGCTTATTTCAAGAATTTTATTCCAAGTTTTACCCATATCGGTTGTTTTATACAAGCCTCTATCGCCTCCTGCTCCCCAAAGCGGTCCTTGTGCGGCAACATAAACATGAGAATTTCGAGGGTCGATTACAACACGTCCTATATGTTCGGATTTTTTCAAACCTGTATTTTTAAATGATTTCCCGCCGTCTTCCGATAAATAAATACCATCGCCATAGCCTATTGCCCGCTGACTGTTATATTCACCTGTCCCGACCCAAACTATATTTGTATTTCGAGGGTCTATCGCAACATCTGCAATAGAATACGAGCCGTACTTATCAAATATCGGACTAAATGTAATGCCGGCATTTGTAGTTTTCCAAACATTACCCGCTCCTACTCCGACATAATATTCCGAATGATTATTCGGATTTACTTCAATATCGGTTACTCGTCCGGAAGCATAAGCCGGTCCGATACTTCGGAATTTCATCCCGGAAACGGTTTTTGAATTTAATAATTCTTCTTTGTCTTTTTGTGAAAACAAAGAAAAAGGAATTATCAATAATAAAATAAAGCTTAGGATAAATATTTTTTTATACATAATTATTAAATTAAAATTTGCGACCGGTCATACAAATATTTGATAAGGTAAATTAATGGTGCCTTTTCAGTAGCTACAGCATTTATGCCGTAGAAAAATAAACATCACACACATTGGTATCTATCCCTTAATTATCTGATAACTTGGGCTAAAGCCCGATGTTTGTGGGTATTTTAACTATGGGATAAATCCCGTAGCTACTGAAAATATTAAATAAAGTCACCATTGTCATACGCTATCAAATATTTTGTAAATCTTTTGAAAAAGTTTTTATGTTTGAAAAAACAATATTCATTTTTATTAATATTAAATTTGCCGTAAATGTACAAATTAATATTAATTTTGTGAAATGAAATTAAAAGAAACAAAAAACAAGTCTTCGTTTTTATCTAAAATTTCGGATAAAAAACAAATCATTGAAAAAGTTAATAAATTGAAAGCCGGGAATTCAAAGATTGTATTTTCAAATGGTTGTTTCGATATTGTTCACAGAGGACATGTGGAATATTTATCAAAAGCGGCAGAATTTGGGGATTATCTGATAATAGGACTAAATTCAGATGCTTCGGTAAAACGTTTGAAGGGAAAAAACAAACCGGTGCAAACGCAAGATTCAAGAGCAATTATTTTGGCGGCTTTCGGTTTTGTAGATGCCGTTGTTATTTTTGAAGAAGATACTCCCTACAAACTTATAAAATTAATAAAACCGGACGTTCTTGTAAAAGGTGCGGATTATAAAAAAGAAGATATTATCGGTTACGATATTGTAACGAAAAATGGAGGAGAAGTACGTACGATAGAGCTTACTGAAGGTTTTTCTTCATCAAAAATTATTAATTCCTTGAAGAAATGAAAGTAAAAACTACATATTTTTGCAGTAATTGCGGTGCTCAATCCGCAAAATGGGTCGGAAAATGTAATTCGTGCAACGAGTGGAATACATTTGAAGAAGAAATTATCGAAAAAGATAAAAAAAATGTTCTTCCGAGTAAGACAAAAAAAATGTCAAAACCTGTTCCGGTTTCGGAAATTAAATTTTCGCAAGACCAAAGAATAGATACCGGAAACAACGAATTTAACAGAGTTCTCGGTGGCGGACTTGTACTTGGCTCGATGGTTTTAATCGGCGGTGAACCCGGAATCGGAAAATCAACTCTTGCTTTGCAAATTGCTCTTAATATCAGTAAATTTAAAACGCTTTACGTTTCCGGAGAAGAAAGTTTACAGCAAATAAAACTTCGCTCACAAAGAATAGGAGATAAAAAATCGGTGGAAACCGGAAATAATTCCGACAAAATATCGGAAGAAAATTGTCTTGTATTAAGTGAAACCAAACTCGAAAATGTATTGTTGCACGCCGAAGCCGAAAATCCGGATATTCTTGTTATAGATTCTATCCAGACAATTTTTACGGAGCGTTTGGAATCTTCACCGGGCAGTGTTTCGCAGATACGAGAATGTGCAACGGGAATTTTAAATTACTGTAAAGAAAATTCAAAACCGGTAATTTTAATCGGACACATTAATAAGGAAGGAAATCTTGCCGGTCCGAAAGTCTTGGAGCATATTGTAGATACGGTTTTGCAATTCGAGGGAGACAGGAATCATATTTACAGGATTTTACGCTCGATTAAAAATCGTTTCGGTTCGACTTCCGAACTGGGAATTTTTGAAATGCAAAGTACAGGTTTGCGTGAAGTTACAAATCCGTCAGAACTGCTTCTTTCACAAACAAATGAAAATGCAAGCGGAGTTGCTGTTTCGGCAAGTATTGAAGGTGTGCGTCCGTTTCTGATTGAAGTTCAAGCACTTGTAAGTACTGCGGCTTACGGTACTCCGCAACGTACTTCTACCGGTTTCGACAGTAAGCGTTTAAGCATTTTACTTGCCGTTTTGGAAAAAAGAGCGGGTTTCAGATTGGCAACCAAAGATGTTTTTTTGAATATAGCCGGCGGAATAAAAGTAAATGACCCTGCAATAGATTTAGCAGTCGTTTGCTCGATTCTTTCTTCGGATTTGGATATTTCTTTGGATAAAGATGTTTGTTTTGCAGGAGAAATAGGACTTTCGGGCGAAATACGACCTGTTACAAGAATCGAACAAAGAATCGGAGAAGCCGAAAAACTCGGTTTTAAAAAGATTTTCATTTCTAAATACAATAAAAAAACTTCTGAATTTGACGGAAAAGATATTAGTATTGTGAGGGTTGCAAAAGTGGAAGAAGTTTTTAAGGCTATGTTTGCTTAAAATCAATTGGGAATAGACCCTTAGGGTTTGAAGTAAAAATTTATAAATAAGATATTTAGATTTATTAATTTTTGTTAAATTAAACCCTAAGGGTCTGTTTTAATAACTAAAAAAATCGTCCTTTACGGACGATTTTTTTCTTGTTAGAAGTTAGTACTTTTGCTTGTCGGCTTTTTGGGACTTACATAAAGATAGTCTAAAAGCTAATTTTTGAGAAATCCGGAAACTTTAAAGTATCGAAAAAACATAATACAATAATCCTGCCAATACTGCTATTGTACAAATTATTGTAAATATTTTTGCACCGCTTTGTGTTTCCGATTTCTCCGTAAAGCGTGTTTCCATTTTACAAATATACAACAAAATTCGACATAGTGTAATGTTTATTTAGTATTTTTTTATGAAAAACACCAAATAAATGAAGTTTATAAAAAAAAGACTTTGCAAATTAAAATCTGCAAAGTCTTTTTTTAAAGTATTATTGAGTCCGATATAAAAATGGTGTTTCTACACAAATCAGACCCTTAGGGTTTTAAGTAAAAAATTATAAATAAGATATTTAGATTTATCAATTTTTGTTAAATTAAACCCTAAGGGTCTTTTTATACCGAACCCTTAAAAGCGTTTATTTCTTAATGAAAATTTTGTTACCTGTTTTGGTTCCGTCATTTAGATTAAGTATGTATAAGCCTTCGTTTAAAGTATTTACATCAATATTTCCTTCACGATTGATAGTTTGTTCAAGAACTGTTTTTCCTGTGATGTCGATAATTTTTACTGTGTAAATTGCATTTTCAGTCATTTCTATTTTAAGAACATCTGTTACTGGGTTAGGTGATATTTGTATAGCACTGTTTGCTATAGTTTCAATACTATTTCCTGTTTGCCCAGTTATTGTTATACTATGAGCTCCTGATATTCCACCTGCTTCTGCGGTTATTGTTACAGAACCATCTGCTACTGCTGTAACTACACCATCAACTACGGTTGCTATTGTAACATCGCTTGAAGTCCATGTTACAGTTTTGTTTGTTGCATCTTCGGGAGCTACAGTTGCTGTTAGAGTTACAGTTCCTGCTTTTGTTGTAATTGTTGCATCTCCTGATATTGTAACTCCTGTTACAGCTACCTCGCCTCCACCTATAGGAGCCAAACCTGCTGCTGCTTCTTCTATTCCTTCTAAGACTGTTGCGTCAGCGTATTTAATAGTATATTTGTCTCCTGTTGTAGCACCTCCGTTGTCAGTCCAGCTATGTAGGTAATAAAAAATTTCACCTTTAACACCAGGTGTAAACCAAAGATATTCAACTTCTTTCAAAATACCGCTACCTGTTCCCATATCAACTTCATGAGTTCTTCTAACTCTAATTACATGATAAGTTTTACCATTAGGGTGTTTAAGTGTTCCCCAAGCGTCTGTATTGTATGTCCATTCAATACCAACTTCCGTTATACCATTAATTTCAAGAACTCCTCTTCCACTTTTTTCAGTTGCGGGGTAACCCATTGGAAATGAGAGTAATGTTACAGGCGAACTATACTTTGAATAAAATGCTTTATCGTCTGGCAATGCAAGATAATTCCCTACTTTTTGCAAAGCACCTTTAAAATATTCCTTACCACTTGTAGCACCTTCCGCTACTCCAGAAGAAGCTGCTACTGCTTCTGCTAATTCTTTATCTGTCATAGAATAAGAAATCGAAATTCCATCACCAGCCCAGTCTTCTGGTACACTTTCTGAAGTTTCCTTAGACCATGTATGCTCAATTAAGTCACCACCACTAATTGTTGAAAAATCCCAAACATACAAATCTCCATTAAAATCGTCTCCATCTCCAACTTCTAATTGTGTTCCTGTTACTTTATTTAATTTTGTAACATCCTTATCCGCAGGGACTACTCCGCCTACCGTTAATGTAGGAATTTGTGCATTTAATATCCCTAAACTACAGAGACTTGCAATCATTAAAGAATAAAATCGTTTCATGTTTAAATTTTTTATAGATTAATATTAAATATTTAATTAATTTTACAAAGTAAATTATTTTTAATTAATAAAAAAAGATTATTTCTGCAAATATAGTTATTTTTAAAAAAAGATACAATTTTTAATTAATTTTATCTTTAAAATTATACCAATTTCTAATTTTAAAGATAAAATCTGTTAAGTGATTGACTATTTTTGATTGTATATTTACGATTTGGCTTTGGTCGGTTTAAAAAGTAGATTTTCTCGAAATTAGACCCTTAGGGTTTTAAGTAAAAGACTGCAAGTCATACATTTAGAGCTGTTCGATTTTGTTAAATTAAACCCTAAGGGTCTTCTTATACCGAACTCAGTAGTTATAAAATAAATTAGACAATCCGGCTAATATAAATTAGCCGAATTATCCAACTTGTAAAAATTTATAAATCTTAGATTCCGAAGAAAACTATAAATTTATTTTTTGATGAAAATTTTAGTTCCTGTATTTATGCCGTCATTTACATTTAAAATGTAAATACCATTATTAAGAGTCTTAGTATCAATATTTCCTTTACCGTTTATTGTTTTTTCAATAATTTTTTTACCGGTAATATCAATAATACTTATTTGATAAGTTGTTAATTCGGGCATTTCGATTCTTAAAATATTATTAACAGGGTTGGGAGATATTTTTATTGAACTTTCTGCAATAGTTTTTATTCCTGTAAGCTCACTGTTATTAACAACAGTTACTTCTTCCGCAAAATCTAATAATTTTTTGCTGTCGATATTTGTTATTTCGTTCTCTTTATTGTAAGTAACAACTACCGTTTCTCCTTGTGTAATTATATTTGAAACTGTTATTTCTATTACCATTGCATCATCACTTTTTACATTTACAGATAAAATAGGATTGTCGTTTCCTGAATTTGTAACAGAGAAACCTTGTACTGCTTCTTTTGTTACAGGTAATACAATATTTTTAGTAAATGTAAGGAGTATTTGTGTTCCATTGGCTTGTACTTCTACTGATACAGGAATAAACCAATCTGAATTATTTACAGGAGTGTATATCTGTGCATCAAATCCGGCAAGTGTTACTTCTGATGAAGATTGAATTTTCCCCGGAGAATATGATACGCTTAATTCTACTGTCTCGGTTAAAACTATTGGTAAAGTAAGAATTATTACAGTCTTATCTGTTTCCTTTAATGAAAGGGTTATCCCTTCAATTCCATTAACATCAAAGCCTCCTGCACCGGTAATCCCGGTTAAGTCCATTTTTTGGTCAAATTTTATCTCAATACTATTACCGACAGGTAATAAAGTAATTGAAGTAACAGTTGGTGCCATTTTAGTTTGATTCGTAATTGTAATTGATAATGTTCCTGTAACACCTGAAAATTCATTGGTTGCTGTAACAACAACAGTACCGTTTGTTATGGCAGTTAATACTCCATTAGTTCCTATTGTAGCAATACTTGTATTATCAACAGACCATACAATTTCAGGGTTACTTGCATCTGTAGGAGTTATTACAGTTTGCATTTGTAAAGTTCCTTCTTCTGTATCTATTATAATTTTTCCACTTGCTGATGATACAACTATAGCTGTTACTAGATCTGATTCTTGATTCGAAATTTTAACACTTGCCGTGGCTGTTTTGGTAGTATAGTTTTTTGAAATAGCTTTAACAGTTATTGTTCCATTACTATCATCTGATCCGCCTGCTGTTACAACTCCGGTGCTGTTGTTAATCGACGCTCCATAAGACTCTCCCGTAATTGCCCATACTATTTCTTTATCAGCGTTGGTAGGATTGTATCCGATTTTTCCGGACATATCAACTGTTCCGCCATCGGTAGTAATTGTGGCATCGCTAAGTGATAAACTTTCAACAGGAACAGTTTGACCTGAGATTGTTACTGTTGCTGTTCCTGCAATAGTACTGCCGTCTTGTGCTGTTGCTTTTACTGTTATTGTACCGTTGCCAGTTTCTAAGCCACTTGCAGTTACTACGCCAGTTGTGGCATTAATAGTGTTTCCTTTTGCATCTCCTTCAATAGACCATGTAACAGTTTTGTCATCTGCGTCGGCGGGTAAAACTTCTGCTGACATCGCGCAAGTTCCTCCATCTGCTGTTATAGTTTTATTATCAATACTAATAGATGTAACTAAAACTACTGCATTTTCTTGTCCTGATATTACAACTTCAGCCGTTGTAGATACTGAATTATAATTTTTAGATGTTGCTTTTACTGTTATCGTACCATCTCCTCCGTCTGCTCCGCTTGCTGTTACTACTCCAGTAGTAGAATTAATGGATGCTCCGTTAGCATTTCCTGTAATTGCCCATTCTATTTCTTTATCAGCATCGGTAGGATTGTATCCGATTTTTTCGGACATATCAACTGTTCCGCCATCGGTAGTTATGGTGGCAGCAGTAAGCGATAAACTTGTAACTGCTACGGTTTGTCCTGTAATTGTTACTGTTGCTGTTCCTGCAATAGTACTGCCGTCTTGTGCTGTTGCTTTTACTGTTATTGTACCGTTGCCAGTTTCTAAGCCACTTGCAGTTACTACGCCAGTTGTGGCATTAATAGTGTTTCCTTTTGCATCTCCTTCAATAGACCATGTAACAGTTTTGTCATCTGCGTCGGCGGGTAAAACTTCTGCTGACATCGCGCAAGTTCCTCCATCTGCTGTTATAGTTTTATTATCAATACTAATAGATGTAACTAAAACTACTGCATTTTCTTGTCCTGATATTACAACTTCAGCCGTTGTAGATACTGAATTATAATTTTTAGATGTTGCTTTTACTGTTATCGTACCATCTCCTCCGTCTGCTCCGCTTGCTGTTACTACTCCAGTAGTAGAATTAATGGATGCTCCTTTAGCATCTCCTGTAATTGCCCATACTATTTCTTTATCAGCGTTGGTAGGTGTATATGTTATATTTCCAGACATATCAACTGTTCCGCCATCGGTAGTAATAGTAGCATCTGTTAAAGTTAAACTCGCAACGGCTACTGTTTGACCTGAGATTGTTACTGTTGCTGTTCCTGTTACACCCGAAGCTGCATTAGTTGCTTTTACTGTTATTGTTCCGTTACCTGTTTCTAAGCCACTTGCAGTTACTACGCCAGTTGTGGCATTAATAGTGTTTCCTTTTGCATCTCCTTCAATAGACCATGTAACAGTTTTGTCATCTGCGTCGGCGGGTAAAACTTCTGCTGACATCGCGCAAGTTCCTCCATCTGCTGTTATAGTTTTATTATCAATACTAATAGATGTAACTAAAACTACTGCATTTTCTTGTCCTGATATTACAAGGTCAGCCTCTCCATATACATCAGCTCCTCCAATCGCAGTAGCTCTTATTGTAATTGTGCCATTCCCTGCATCTACTCCACTGGCAGTTACAACACCGGCCGCACTTATTGAAGCTCCGTAACTTGTTCCTTCTATTGTCCATGTTATGTCTTTTAAACCTGCATCTTCCGGCAATACTTCTAAATTGGTACTCATGTCATAAGTTCCGCCATCTGTTGTTATTGTTCCTGCTGTTAAGTTTACTGCTGTTACCGGTTTTATGTAATAACGTACTCTTGTTATTGTGCCATCATTAGTTTTATCATACATATATACTATTGGTCCTTTTATACCAGGGGAATACCAAAGATATTCTGCTTCGTCAAAAGCTCCTAACCCCCCAAAACCAGCTGACGTGGCTGTTCTTTTAATTCTCATTGCTTCATATTCTACTCCTCCTGGTAAAGTAACAGTTCCATACGCATCAACATCATATGTCCAATCTACTGTAACAAATCCTGCCAAACTTCCTCCTATATCAATTCCGTTATCCGACTCGCTATCTCCGTAAGTTACAGGACGCTTTACATAAATTTGCTGAGCTGCCATTGCAGTGTAAAATGCATTAGCATCGCTATCTTCTTGATAATCACTGTAATATGCATCGCCATTATTTTTAAAGTATTTTTTTCCCCATACGTATCCAGTCTCAAGCATATCATCTTCATACTCATATGAAAGTGTATAGCCTTTATCATTTATTAAACCAGGCAAACTTGTAGCAGCTTCTTTTATCCAATCTCTTCTCCCTATTACTGCACCTGTAGCATAAGTCTTAAATGCTGAGCTAAAATCCCATGTTCGGTCTGTTCCTGCACTACCAACCGAGTATCCAAGTCCAGTATCACTTATAATTCTAAGACACATTATTTTATCTCCAGTTTCTCCTACACCTGCTCCCCCTACCGGGAAACAATCATTTCCTATATTAGGTTGTGCAAATACACTTTGTGTAGTTAGTATTAATATGGCAATAAAAGCCATAAATAAGTTAAATTTTTTCATTTTATTAAATTTTAAAAGGTTTATAAAAAATTATTGAATTATTCCGATAGCCTGTTTACTTCTTTAATTGTTTTTTAAATTGTTTTATAAACTCGGCTTGTTTTTTTATTATTTGTTCTTTCTCTTGCAACTCTTGTTTGCTTTCCTGTATTATTTGTTCTTTTTCTTGCAATTTTTGTTTGTTTTCTTGCAATTTTTGTTCTTTTTCTTGCAATTTTTGTTTGTTTTCTTGCAATTTTTGTTTGTTTTCTTGTATTATTTGTTTGTTTTCTTGTATTATTTGTTCTTTTTCTTGTATTATTTGTTCTTTTTCTTGCAATTCTTGTTTTATCTGCGAAATATCTTTTTTGTATTCTCCGAAAAGATAATCATTTAATTTATCGTAAAAAAATATTGTATCTACAGGTATTTTAAATTTCCGAACAACAGCACTTTCTATTTCATCATCTAAATTATATATTTTTAATAATTTATACTCGCCTGTTTTCTTTAAATAATATTGTTCAATTTGATATTTATCGGTATCTATTATCCAATATTCTTCGACATCATGGACGGCATAATCTTTAAATTTTTTATTTCGGTCTCTGTCTTTTGAGCTTTTTGAGAGTATTTCAACTGCCAAGTCAGGTGGTGGAAATATACAAGTATCTCTATTTATTTTCTTTGCTTTCCGACTGTCGAAAAAACAAATATCAGGCTCGTAATTATTTTTCACCTCAGCCATTTCTACAAGTGCTTTTTCGGTTGCAAGATATCCGAGTTTGTTTTCTTCGACATAAAGTTTAAGCAATATTGTCAGTGCTATATTCACATCAATATGTTTGGCTTTTGCCGGAGAGTGTATTACAATTTGTCCGTCAATAAATTCGGATTTATGTTGCTCTGAAATTTCATTTAAGAAATAAGACCTGCGAAGTTCCTCTCGCTCTTGATCAGTTTCCAATAATCTGATATTGGTTGTATGCGGAATATGAATTTCCATTATTAATTAAATCTTTTGAGTGTGTAACATATTGGAGAAATTATATTTTTATTGTTTATTAAGCCTCCAAAAGGGTCTTCTACCGTTTTTGGGGTGTTTCGTGCTAATCCGGTCAGCGGTCGAAGATACTGACTGCGGTGTTTTAAATACCTATCTTCCCCGATATGCTATACACTCAAATCTTTTGTTTACAAAAACGATCGCAATATAATTATCTTTTTTTGGGAGTACAAATAACTTTTAAGTCTTTTTTGATTTAAGTCTCTAATAGCCTGTTTACTTCTTTAATTGTTTTTTAAATTGTTTTATAAACTCGGCTTGTTTTTTTATTATTTGTTCTTTCTCTTGCAACTCTTGTTTGCTTTCCTGTATTATTTGTTCTTTTTCTTGCAATTTTTGTTTGTTTTCTTGCAATTTTTGTTCTTTTTCTTGCAATTTTTGTTTGTTTTCTTGCAATTTTTGTTTGTTTTCTTGTATTATTTGTTTGTTTTCTTGTATTATTTGTTCTTTTTCTTGTATTATTTGTTCTTTTTCTTGCAATTCTTGTTTTATCTGCGAAATATCTTTTTTGTATTCTCCGAAAAGATAATCATTTAATTTATCGTAAAAAAATATTGTATCTACAGGTATTTTAAATTTCCGAACAACAGCACTTTCTATTTCATCATCTAAATTATATATTTTTAATAATTTATACTCGCCTGTTTTCTTTAAATAATATTGTTCAATTTGATATTTATCGGTATCTATTATCCAATATTCTTCGACATCATGGACGGCATAATCTTTAAATTTTTTATTTCGGTCTCTGTCTTTTGAGCTTTTTGAGAGTATTTCAACTGCCAAGTCAGGTGGTGGAAATATACAAGTATCTCTATTTATTTTCTTTGCTTTCCGACTGTCGAAAAAACAAATATCAGGCTCGTAATTATTTTTCACCTCAGCCATTTCTACAAGTGCTTTTTCGGTTGCAAGATATCCGAGTTTGTTTTCTTCGACATAAAGTTTAAGCAATATTGTCAGTGCTATATTCACATCAATATGTTTGGCTTTTGCCGGAGAGTGTATTACAATTTGTCCGTCAATAAATTCGGATTTATGTTGCTCTGAAATTTCATTTAAGAAATAAGACCTGCGAAGTTCCTCTCGCTCTTGATCAGTTTCCAATAATCTGATATTGGTTGTATGCGGAATATGAATTTCCATTATTAATTAAATCTTTTTTTACAAAAACGGTCGCAATATAATTATCTTTACTTTCCGGTACAAATAACTTTTAAGTTTTTTTGATTATAAGTCTCTATTACTAAAGATAACTGTTTTGTCAAAAGGTTGCATAATTTTAAAATTATTTTAACTGAAAAGTGTTTACTCTATTATTATTTTTCTTGTTATCAATATTTTTCCTTTTTCTGAAATTGTAATAATATATATGCCGGAGTCAATATTCGATATGTTAATTTTATTATTATTTGTATATGTATCCACTCAATATAGTATGGTAAACCTTTTGGAAAGTTGAATTTTCAAAAAGCTAAAGTATTGTAAATTAGTGTTTAACATTTTAAAAGAACTTTCCAAAAGTTAAATTTACCATACTATATTGAGTGGATACTTTGTATATTTATTAAAATCTTCATTATCAGGGTCTCCGTTCTTGTCATCATCAAAAATAAAAAAATAACTTTCTTGAAGATTCCCGTCTTGTAATGTATCGTTTGCATTACTGCCTTCATAACAAAACAAACAAAATTCCGGAACATCATAATAATTTATTTGTCCGAAAACGGTATGAAAAAATAATACCGTTGATAGTAAGAAAAATATTTTTTTCAACATAATTATATTGAATTATAAAAACAAACAATGTCCGGCAAAGAAAATTCTTGCCGAACATTGATTCAATTTTTTAATAACCGAATAAATTTCATCTGTTTATAATTTGTAAAACTTTAACAAAATTGGTTTCTACTATTTTTTAGTAAACTTTTTATTTACAGTAAAATTTTCACCTGTTATTTTCAACAAATAAATTCCGGAAGACAGGTCGGAAAGTTTAATTTCCGATTTTTGTTCTATCGTATTCGATAATAATAATTTTCCGGCAACATTGTAAATTTCAGCTTGATAAATACCTGCATTCGGCAATTCCACGATTATCATATCAGTTGCCGGGTTAGGATATATTTTTGTGTTTATTTCCGAAATATTTTCTACAGCAACTCCGCTTTTAAGTTCAAGCTCGTCTGTCAATCCGGAAAGACTGTTGGTATTTGCATTTGTTCCGTCTGCAACGGACATAACGATAAATTTGTATTTTTCGCCTTCCGAAATTGTAGCTCTATCAGTGTCTTTAGCTGTTGCATCAAGTACTTTTATTATTTCCGTACCTTTTGTTTTGGCAACTTGCGTATAATAAATACTTGCATTAGCGACAGTCAAATCAAAAGCTCCGGCATTTGCCGATTTTATCTTGGTACAAGGTTAGTTACTGCGGGTGCAACTGAGATTCCTTTATCTCCGGCATCTATTGCTGTTTCTGCTGTTTTATGATAGGCGTAGCCATGTAGAGTAATTACCGTACAAGCAGCATTGAGACTTGCTTCTACCCAGCCATAGTGAAATGCCCCTGTATGATTGTCTCCTATTTGAATTTTCATGGCAACATATTTATGAGAAACACCTCCCCACGGAGCAAAATTGCCACCTAAACTTATTCCCATATTATGTTTAATATCACCGGATAAACAATCTTTGGCTATGTTACCTGCAAGCCAAGCCGTTGATGCTCCTATAGATGTCCCTGCATCAATAACAGTAACAAAAGTTAATCCGGAATCCTCCGTAGCCCCTATAGTTGATCCTCCGATAGGCCATATTACTCCAAAATCATAACCTCCACTATTAAACTGATGAAACAACAAATTCCCACAAGTAACACCATCATTTATTGCATCTAAATAATATGTCTCCTAAATCGACATATTCGATACTTTGCGTCATTCCTCTGTTACTAAATGCAAGTAACATTACGGATAAAATTAAAAGTTTAATTGTTTCCATAATATTAGACTTGTTACTTTTTAAGAATTGGTTATAATATTTTTATTTTGACAA
>JAOZMN010000430.1 GCA_029934265.1 Bacteroidales bacterium | reverse complement strand
GAAATTTTGAGCTATTTTACTAAAAGTCACCACTTTTATACGTCATCAATATTTTGTTGATGCAGATAATCCATTTATGTTACTTATAAAAGTTCCGCTACCAGTTCCGTCTGATGTTTTATTGTCGGTTGTTGTTGGACTTCCACTTGTGTTCCAACAAACACCTTTTTCTGTTATCGCAGATGTGCCATCACTTGTAACATTTCCACCGGAACTTGCACTACCAATACTGATATTGGTAACTTCTGAAGTTGTAACAATAGGTATTGTTGCTTCTGCATTTGTTGTAAAGTTTACTTCAGTGCTGTAAACTGTTTCACTGCTTGTGGTTGCAAAGGCTCGTACATAATATTTTGTATCTGCCTTTAAACTGGTAATACTACTTGTAAATTCTCCGGTACTTGTTTTTTTACCGTAATCAATTTTAGTTTCAAGTTCAATAGTCGGTGCTGGAGAAGTATTCTAAACATGACCGTGTCCTGTAATTTCTTCAGACCCTATAGACGTAATGTTCCCTTTAGCAGTTGCCTCTGTTTCTGAACTTGATACTGGAGTTGTTGTTACAACAACTTGTCCTGCATCTTCTTTTTTTAGCAAGATGTCTGTATTTTTATTATCGCCTGCATTAATTGTAATTGTTTTGATATTTGTTTGGTATCCGTCTTTTGATGCAGTTAATTTATATTCTGCAATTTTAAGCCCTGTAAATACAAATGAGCCGTCTGAACCTGTGGTTTTTGTATCTCCGCCGGGAGAAAGTATAACAGTTGCTCCTTGTATTCCCTCTGTTGTTCCGTCTTTATATACATTTCCGTATATATCACCGTATAATTCCGGTTCTTCTTTTGTGCAAGTTGTAAAAATTACTGCGGAAAGCAAAATAATTGATAAAACTGCAAATGGGATTTTATTTTTTTTATTCATATTATTCTATTTTAAAAGTTTAGTACAAATGTTAATTGATAACCGAACTTGTTATAATTCGGGAAAATTTTGTAATTTTTTGGTTTATAATATGCGTATCGTTTTGCTCCTTTTGAAGCGACTGCATCAATAAGGTTGTAAATATAAAATGCTCCGGCTCCGACAAATGCCATATTTCTAATTGATGTCCATGTGTCTGCTTTATCCAAATAGAACAAATAATTTGCATTTTTCATGTTCTTTATCGCCTCGTTGTAATTATAATCATATTGATTTTGAGAAATTAAAGCACCGGAAAGTAAAATTACTTCAGAAGCAATCAAAGTATATGCTTTTATTTTTTGCTTTTTATACATTTGTCCCCAACCTGGCAAAATTGCAGAACGCCAGAGTGCTGTTGCTCCGTAGCTTTGTTTAATATCAAAAATCGGGTCTGCATCTTTTTTTGGTTTACGCATTAAAACCCAGTATTCGTATTTTGTCCCTCGTCTTTGGTAATAGTCCTCTTCTTTTCTCAAACCTGAAATTTTAATTTTTTCACCTGTTCCGGAAATTTCGGCTTCAAATTCAATAGTTGTGTTAATATTCTCGTTTACTGTTTTATTACTGATTTTTGTATTAGTTTCCGATGATATTGTAACTCCGGCTTGATTTGATAATTGCTGTAAAACGTCTGCTACTGCCATCGCTTTGGCTTTCAGTAAAGAATTATCTTCGCCAACACCTATAAAATATGAATAATCATCACTTTGCGGTTTTTCTTGAAACCACAAAGGTTTCTTTTTTGATGATTTTTCTGTTATTTCTTGTGCAAAACTCTCAAAAACAACGAATAACAAAACAAAGATTATTATAGATTTAATTTTCATAGCTTTTTTTATTCAAGTCCGAGTATTTTATTCAATTCGTCCTCGTTTTTATCCATTTTTATTTTTAAATTTTTCTTAATTTCTTTTCGGACTTGTATATCTGCTTGGTAAAGGTCGTAAAATAACATAACTTGAACTTCTACGATTCCAGCTTTTAGTTGTTGTTTTCCGTTTCGCTTTAGTTCTTTTTTGGGAATTTGAGTTCTGTATAAAATTATCACTGGTTTTATATTAGTCAAAGTTGCTGAAGTTATCGTTTTTGCAGATTGTATTACTTCTTGTTTGGTTTCTGCATCTACATTGCTGATTTGTATATTTCCGATATTTGAAGTTGTAAGAGCTGTTACATGAGATTGTAATTGTCCTGCTAATTCGACTTTTGCAAGTTCAATCGCCTGCATTTTAGCAGCGGTTTTCGATTTTGCAACACCATTTCCTGAAGCATAAATATATGCGTTTGTTTCCGACATATCATCGTTTTGTTTCATTTCATATTGCTTTATCCAAGAACTTTCAAGCATTTTGGACATTGGTAATGCTCCCGGAAAAACAAGCCAGCCTTCTTCTTTTGTCAATCGTTTTTCTTCTTGTCGAGCTTTTCTTACCGCTTTTTCTTTAATGTTCTTGATTTGTACCTTCCTTTGCTTTTTCATTTCTCTGACACTTTTGAGCTGTGCAAAAGACTGTCCGCTAATTGCTAACATCAAAAATAATGTTGCAACAAATTTTAAATTTTTCATAAAAATAATGTGTTTGATTGCTTTTCAATTCCCGAAGAGAAGCGTTAAAATTAAGACACAAAAAAAAGCGTGGGAACTGTAACTTATCCGACTATAAGGTATCGCCAAACACCTGCATATACAAATAAGAACAGCCCACGCCGTGAGGCGTAGGCATTCGTCTTATTCCTTGTATATGCTAAAAAATTGATGACGTATAAAAGTGGTGACTTTTAGTAAAATAGCTCAAAATTT
>JAOZMN010000081.1 GCA_029934265.1 Bacteroidales bacterium | reverse complement strand
AACGGATTCACTTTTGAACAATCCGCATTATCATCATTTCAGCAAAAAATCAATCGAAATTTTATTTGAAAAACATGGTTACGAACAACTTAATTTGGAAATAATTGAACCGCAATCGTACCACCCTTACAAGAGGGTAGGAAGAATACAGCGTTACAAATTAAGATTTAAAAACATTAACGAACTTTCGGACGAAAACGGAATTTATTTGCGTGGGATTTATAAAATTACTTGAATTTAATTTTACCTGTCAATCTTGTGGCAAATGTAGTGAATGTCACTACCGAAATAGAACTTATAAATATTATCTGCAATTTATCTTGTCCTATCAGACAAGGCTGCCGGTTATTGTGTTATTGGTGCTTATTTTTAATTTCGTAAAGTCGTATTAAGTACTAATACAAAAGTTTTTCCGCATCTGCTTTTGCGTAATGCTCTGACTATTAGATTTTTATAAACGCAACTTTGCCCCATTAAAAAGGTCGAAGACCTTAACATAAATAAAAAAGCCTTATGTAAACATAAGGCTTTTTTATTCTAAATTATTAATTTAGTATCGTTTACGAGTTCTGTATTTTGTGTGCAACAATTTGTGTGATTTTTCACCCAAAGGAGCTTTTAAGAATTTTTCGTAAATTTCAGTAATTTCAGGATTTTCGTGCGACATACGGATTGGTTTTTCCATATCTTCTTTGTAGATAGCTTCCGTACGTTTTATTCTGACAGCATCAGTTGTCGGAATAGGTTGTCCGCCTCCGCCGATACAACCGCCCGGACAAGCCATTATTTCAATAAAATGATAAGGAGAAGTACCTGCCGCAACTTCGTCCATGATTACTCTTGCATTTGTAAGTCCGTGTGCTATTGCAACTTTTGCTTCAACACCCTCTAACCAACTGTATTCCGGCAAACAATTTTCAAATTTAATACCGGCTTCTTTAATCCCTTTCAATCCTCTTACAGGAGTAATATTTAATCTTTCAAAAGGAACGGGACGACCTGTAATTACTGCATAAACAGTTCTTAATGCCGCTTCCATAACTCCGCCGGTTGCTCCGAAAATGACACCTGCTCCGGTAGATTCACCCATAAGGCTGTCAAATTCTCCGTTTTCAAGGTCTTTAAAGTCTAAACCGGATTGTTTAATCATGTGTCCGATTTCACGAGTTGTAAGTCCTGCATCAATATCTTGATAACCGCTCGAACGCATTTCCGGTCTGTTGGCTTCGTATTTTTTTGCAGCACAAGGCATTCCGGCTACACAAACAATTTTAGAAGGGTCGATACCTTTTTTCTCGGCATAGTAAGTTTTTACTGCCGCTCCGAACATTTGTTGAGGCGATTTGCAGGTAGAAAGATGTCCCAAATGATTAGGATACATGTGTTCGATAAATTTCACCCAGCCCGGAGAACAGGAAGTAATCATCGGTAATTTTATATTTGGGTCTTTATCTACAAGAGCAGCTTTCAAGCGAGCAAGAAGCTCGTGTCCTTCTTCAATAATAGTAAGATCGGCTGCAAAATCGGTATCGAGTACTGCATCGAATCCCATTTTTTTGAGAGCAGTTACCATTTGTCCTGTTACTTGTGTTCCGACTTCATATCCGAACATTTCACCAAGTGCAACTCTTACCGAAGGAGCGGTATTTACAACTACGTGTTTATCAGGGTCGTCTATTGCGTCCCAAATTTCGTCGTAATATCTTCTTTCTGTTAAAGCTCCTGTTGGGCAGTGAGTTATACATTGACCGCAATTTGTACAAACGATTTCGTTCATTGTAAGGTGCATGAAAGTAGAAACTCGCATTTCATTACCTTTTTCAGTTACGGCAAGTGCATTAACTCCTTGAATATCTGCACAAGTACGGACACAACGCTGACATCTGATACATTTACTGTCGTCTTTTTCTATCGACCACGATGATTTATCTATTTCTAAATTCGGTTTTAGAACGCTTAGATAAGTTTCATTGTCGATGTTATACTCTGCTGCAAGGTCTTGAAGTTCGCAATTTGTTGAACGATAACAAGTTGTACATTGAGTATTATGTTCCGAAACAAGAAGGGACATAATATCTTTTCTGGCTTTTCTTATTTTTGGCGAGGAAGTTTTAATTTCCATACCGTCTTCTGCCGGGGTGGCACAAGAAGCCGTAAGAGTATGTTTTCCTATCTGTTCGACAACGCATATACGGCAATTACCCGCAATGCACAAGTCCTCGTGATGACACAAAGTCGGTATTCTTATATCAACTTTTTTTGCGGCATCAAGTATTGATGTTCCTTTTTCAACGGTAACATCAACATTGTCTATTTTTAATGTTATATTGGTCATAATTACTTATTTTTAATGAAATTTAGTTTTGCCGTTTTATTTTTAAAGTTTTAAAAGCCGGCAAAAAACAATATTAAAAAGCTCTTGGAGCTTAGAAAATCATTTCTTCTCTAAAGTTTTCTACTATTGTTGTAAAAGAATTTGTTACCGATTGTCCTAAACCGCATTTTGAAGTTAAGTTCATAGTGTTACTTAATTTCATAAGTTGGTCTAAATATTTAGGTGGTTTAGTTCCTGCTTTTACAGCTTCAATTCCTTTCAGAAGTTGTTGACAGCCGACTCGGCAAGGAGTACATTGTCCGCAAGATTCTTCTGCATAAAAATCAAGATAGTTGTGTAAAACTCTGTACATCGAACGTGTAGAGTTAAAAATTAAAGTTGAACCTCCGGTAGTTTGACCTTCACCTATTATTGTGGATTCAAATTTTTTGCGAGGAATACAATATCCGGCAACACCGCCTACTTGTATAGCTTTTGTATCGCCGTCGCCATATTCTGTTACGAAATCGGAAACTTTCATTCCAAGTTCTAATTCATGTACGCCTTCTTTGGGAGAATCACCTGAAATAGAAAATAATTTTGAACCTTTCTGGTCGCTTGTTCCGAGTTTTTTGTATTCTTCGGCTCCTAATCGACAAACCATTGATACAGAAGCAAGGGTTTCAACATTGTTTACTATTGTTGGTTTTCCGAGATAACCATTTTGAATAGGGTAGGGTGGTTTATTCCTCGGCTCGCCCCTTTTTCCTTCCATTGATTCTATAAGAGCTGTTTCTTCTCCGCATACGTACGCACCTGCTCCCATGAATATTTTAATTTCAAAATCCAAACCGAACTCTTTTGCTTTTTGCTCAAAAACTTCGATTTCTTTTTCAAGACTTGCCAATAAGTATCTGTATTCGGCACGAAGGTATATAAAGCCTTTAGTAGCTCCTGTAACATAGGCACAAATTGCCATACCGGAAATTGTTTTACGAGGAACATCAGTAAGTAACTTTTTATCTTTAAAAGTTCCGGGTTCACCTTCGTCTGCGTTGCAGATTACATATTTTTGGTCTGCTTTTTCCGCTGCTCCGAATTTCCATTTCATTCCTGTAGGGAAACCTGCTCCGCCCCTTCCTCTGAGTCCTGAATCAAGAAGTTCTTGAATTATGTCTTCTTTTTTTCTTTTCATGGCATCTTTCAGTATTTGATATGGTTCTACCGAATACGCACTGAAAAGTATATCTGCTTTTTTTGGTATATTTGTCATTTTTTTCCTCCTTTTTATTAAGATGTTTTTCTAATTAAATCTCCAAGAATTTCACGCACTTTTACCGGAGTAAGTTTGGTGTAATAATCATCGTTTATAAGCATTGCCGGTCCTTGGTCGCATAAACCGATGCAGTTTGTTTCTAACAACGAAAAACGTTTGCCGACTGTTGTTTGTCCGACTTTAATTTTTAAGATGTCTTCCATTGTTCTTACCAGCTCGCATTTGCCTTTCATGTCGCAGGTTATCGACTTGCAAACTCTGATAATGTACTTGCCTTTTTCTTCCGTATCGAGAAACGAGAAAAAAGAAGCTGTTCCGTAAACTTCGGCTGCGGAAATGTCTAATTGTTCTGCCACATCTCGCATCGCTTCTTTAGAAAGATACCGTTCTTCTTTTACAATTCCTTGCAAGACCGGAAGAAGACTTTCGCGTGCAACGCCATGCTCTTCCACAAGCTTTTTTACCAATTCGTTAGTTTTTGTCATCTTTATATTATTTTTTATTAAGACACTCGTTTTACTTTATTTTTGATAGTGTAAAATTATTTCATATTAAATGATTATTTAATGACAATAGTTGTTTTTTGATATGATATTAATCAGACATTTGGCTTTAATTAGATTGAATAAAAATAACGAAAAAAGACGTGCAATTTAATTGCACGTCTTTTAAGATTTAACACTATAATTATCAAAATCTTATTCGGTATAAAAACATTGGATAAATTCCGGTTTGATAATCAGTTTTAATTTTTTGTTCGGGTACATTGTAAGTTTGTTGAAAAATATTTTGATTATTGCTTACATTTTGTAAGTCCAAAGCCCATTCCTGACTGATTTTTTTCCAGTTCAATTTGTATGAAATTCTTAAATCTATTTTTGTGTAATCATCATATCGTTCTTTAAAAACATTGTCGTAATCTCTAATTTCTTTGTGAGCAATTATAGACTCGTCCAAAAGAATAGGAATAATTCTTTTGCCTCCGGCATAAACACCTTTTATATTAAAGGCAAGTGTACTATTTTTACCGATATTAAATTCATATCCGAAAAGAGCATTAAAAACATAGTTTCCGTTGAAAGCAGAGTTTCTTTCAATTTTATCGTAGCCTTTGTATTTCGATTCGTATAATGTAGAAGTCAGTAAAAAATAATAATTTTTAGTGAAGAATTTTTCTATCGTAAGCTCTACACCATAATTTGTACCGGTTCCTTCGTTTAACAAGCTATCCACTCCGCCTCCTCCAAAATTAGAACCTTCATTAACCATTGAATACCAAGTTTCATTCGGACTAACAGGAATATTATTAAGAGCTTGATAATAAGTTTCAAATTTAACCCTGAAATCTTTTGTTATATTAAAATCGTAGCCTGCTACAAGTTGGTTGCTTTTTGTAAAACCTATATCATTGTTTGTTTCTATGTAAGTTCCGTCTTTCAGTTCTGTTTTTCGGAAATATACATAATGTGGTTGAAGTTGCGAGTGCATACCGCCACCGACATGCACAGAATGCTTGTTGGTTAATTTCCATTTTAATCCCATGCGAGGCTCGACGGCAAAATCTTCATTAAGGTCGGACATTTGTGTATGGATACCTGAATAAAAAGTTAAATTATCAGTAAATTTGTGTTGCCATTCAGCAAAAGTTTCAATTAGATTGAAATTGCCGTCTGTATCGTTCAGCACCATAAATTCGGAAGTGGAATTTGTAAGGAAATCTTCGGAATCGCTACGTTTTACGCTGTCTTGCATATTCAAATTATAAATATTATAAATAGTTCCGACACTTATATTATTTCTAACATTAAATTTCTTTTTTAAAATTATTTTGCCGGAATATTTTGTTTCATTTGCCATGCCACTGTAATACGCATAAGGATTTCTGTTCTCGTCCAGAGAATCTAAAACTGTTGTACTTCTCATTCCTTGTGCCGAAATACTTGAAATTAATCTGGTTTTATCATTAAAATAATAAGTGTGTGAAATTCCACTTACCGCCATATCAGAACCAAAATCAGTATTTGTTCCGGCTACATTATAACTTGCATCGCTTTCTTCTATTCCTTGGTCGTGAAGTTCAATATAACTTAAACCTCCAATTCCGAATATTGAAATTTTACCTTTTTTTAGAGGTACATTTATTTTAAAAGATAAGTCTTTATATTGAGGAACAGATGCACCGGTGCCAAATTCCATTCCCATTTTGGTCATAAGTTCTAATGTTGAATATCTGAAATTCACGAGATATGATGCTTTTGATTTTTTAGAAAACGGACCTTCTGCCCCAAGTTCGAAACCGTTAAATCCAACTTGTCCGACATATTCTCGTGTTTTATTATTTCCGTTTCTCATTTTTAGGTCGAAAACTCCGGAAGTTGCATTCCCATATTCAGCAGGGAAAGCACCTGTAAAAAAGTCAGAATTATCAAGTAAATTATTGTTGAGCATACTAACAGGACCTCCTGTTGTACCTAATGCTCCAAAATGATTTGGATTAGGAATTGAAACACCATCTAATTGCCAAAGTAAACCTGTAGGAGAATTTCCTCTTATAATAATGTCATTTCTTTGGTCGCTTACCGACATAACTCCTGCAAAATTTGCCGCCATTCGAGAGGGGTCGCCTAAACTTCCTGCATATCTTTCTGTTTCATCTATACTGAACGAACGAGCACTTACAATGGCCATTTCATTATTTGCTTCCGATTTTCCCGTTCCGGCAGAAACTGTAATTTCTTCAATTTCTTCAACATTTTCTTCTAACTTTAATGTCAAAACTGTTTCTCTTCCGGTAACGAGCATTAAATTTGAAATGACGACCGGTTTATAACCAAGATAACTTGCCTGAATAGTTTGTCGTCCTACAGCTACATTTTCGATTATAAATTCACCGTCAAAATCAGTGATGGTTCCAATTAGAGGGCTTGAACCTACAATTATTATTTTCGTTCCCGGTATTGGAGTTTCTGTATCTACATCTAAAACCACTCCTCTTATTGTTTGAGTAAATTCGTTGGTTTGTGCAAAAATTTGTCCTGCAAAAAATACAATTAAAATTATTAGAACTGTTTTTTTCATTTTTATGAAATTTTAGGGATTAATAAATAATACTGCAAATAAACGGCACTAAATTTCAAAATACAAATTTATGACATTGACCGGCAGATAATTATGTAAATGGGATAAGTTTAGGGACAAATGGGATTAATCCGGTATGGGAAGGAAATATAAATTTATTGAAAAAAATCTAATTTGAAAATTTATCTATAATACTTTTTGGGAAATTTCGAGAAACAGGTATAGTGAAATCTAAATTTGTAATGTGTAAATTGTAACTACGGGCATTCCCGGTGATTTTTTCAACATTATGAAAATTTACAATATACGAACGATGACAACGTTTAATGTTTTCAAAAATAATTAATTGATTTTCAATATTAGTAAGTGAACTTCTTACAAGTTTTTTTTTGAGTTTTCCATTTTCAGTATAATACAAATTACAATAATTTCCTTCCGAGCAAATACATATTAATTGTTTGCTATCCTCAAAAAAAAATGTTTTTGCATTTTCTAAAATAATATTAATACTTTGTTTTTTTATATTTTTAGTACTTATTATTTTACAGGCAAGCTCTTTTGCAATTTCACTATTTTTTTTCGATAAGTAATTTTCAATAAAAAAAATTAAAAAAACAACAGGAATAATGCCAACTGCAAAAGTGTAAAGTAGAAATAATAATAAATTTGGTTGGCTTACAATATCATTACCAAATGTTGAATTGTAAAACCAATTTAGCACAGCAATTAATAAAATATTAATCAAGACAAAGATTATTTCTTTTTGCACTGTCCAAGTATCTGATGCAAAATAAATCTTAAATATTTTAGGTGCGAAAACAAGAGTTAACAACATTACCAAAAGTGTGATAATGAAAAAACCGAGTATATATAATGGTTTATAGTATTGTATTTCGGATAGTCCGAATGGTTGAAATATAAGTAAAAATAGATATATGAAAATTGCAAACACAAACGGAGTAAGTATTTGATGCTTTGTATTTTCAATTCTCGGGAAATCTCTTTTTAGAATACTTTTTCTCATCCCCATGGAATTCCTCTGTTTTAATATTGAAATAACTGACTTTTAATTGGGAGTACACTATACCGTTAAAAAATACTTTGTAATGAATTTATAAAAGATGTAATTAGTTGCGGTTTTAAGATTATCGGAAATGCAAATCCGAAAACTGCTCCGGCAAAGTGAGCGTCGTGTGCAACATTATCGCCTGAGCGTTTACTCATAATATAAGAATATGCCAAATAAAGTATTCCGAAAATAGGATTGGGAATAGGTATCGGGACAAAAAGGAAACCGATTCTTCCTCCCGGATATACCAATATACTTGCAAAAAGTACGGCGGCAACGGCTCCGGAAGCTCCCACGGAATTATAACTGTGGTCGTTTGTTTTGTTTATGAGTGCCGGCAAAGTCGCTGCGGGTATTGCAAGCAGATACATTAGCATATACGTAAAACGTCCTCCTGGCATATATATACTGAAGTATTCTTCAACAATTCCTCCGAAAGCATAAAGTACATACATATTAACAATAAGGTGCATCCAATCGGCGTGTAAAATTGCGTGTCCGAAAAGTCGTTCGTATTGCTTTTTTTTTGTTACCATGTAAGGATTGAATTTTAGTTTGTCGAATATTGTCCTGTTCGAGAATGCTAAAATTGAAACTAAACCGGTTGCGGCTATGATAAAATAAGTTATAAACATATTGGTTGATTTTTGAATGAAAATATGGTTGAATAAATTTTATTATCCGGTTATTCTTTTTTTTAATGTAAAATTTTAAAAATAAGTTCTAAAAGCAGATCGCCGTGAGTTGTTGAAACGTTGTTGAAACCTTTTGATTTCATATCGTACTCTCTTAGAATTGAAATTATTGATACTGTTTTGCGTATATTGTATTTTTTTGCGGCAAGCTCGTAATCTTTTATGAAATAAGGATTTACTTTTAAAATTGATGCCGCATTTCTTGGATTTTTATCTTTAATATAATGATATGTAAGTACTTTTGAAAAGAAAAAAAACAAAGACGTTATTGTAAGAACAATAGGATTATCTTTGGGGTTTTTCTTGAAATAATTTATAATTCTGTTTGCTTTAAGTATATCTTTTTTTATCAGTGCATTTTGAAGTTCAAAATTATTATAATCCTTACTGATACCTATATTTTTCTCGATATGGTCGGGCGTGATTTTACTTCCCTCTTCGAGAGTAATCATAAGCTTATCGAGTTCATTGGAAATTTTACTTAAATCGTTTCCCAAAAAATCGTTTAGCAGTCGGCTTCCTACAGGGTCTATCGAATATTTTTTTTCTTTCAGATAGTCTGATATCCAAGCAGGTATTTTATTGTCGTAAAGTTTTTTTGATTCAAAAAGGACTCCGTTTTTTTTGAGTAATTTATAAACTTTTTTTCTTTTATCGAGAGTTTTATATTTATAATTAAAAACAAGAATTGTTGATTTCAAAGGCTTTTGAGCATAATAAACAATATCCTCTATTTTTTTCAGGTTCTGAGCTTCTTTTACGATAATTACTTGATGATTTGACATCATCGGAAAACGTTTTGCCGTGTTGTCCACGTTTCCTATAGTCGTATCTTTACCGTACATAACAATCTGATTAAATGCTTTTTCCTCTTCGGTAAGAACATTTTTTGCTATATAATCGGTAATTTTATCTATAAAATAAGTCTCTTCTCCGGAAAGAAAATAAATAGGATAGTAAATCTTATTTTTAAGGTCGCTTATTATTTTTTCGTATGTCAAAACTATTAAGGTTTATGGTTTTTCGGCAGATATAAAAAATCGCTGATGAATAAGTACTATGACAAAATTATTCGTATCAATATTTATCAGGCGAAAGCAAAAATATAAAATCAAAAATAGTCAATTACTTATTATATCATTGAATCATCATTTTTATCTCTTTTTATTCTTGCATTTTTCTTCAAAAAATACATTCCTACGGAAAGCAAAACAAAGCCGTAAAAAAGCAAACTGTCTTTAAAACTGTGATTTATGGTTTTATGCACAGCCGCAAACAAAGATGCACCGGACATTATAAGCCATAATATTTCCGGTGCCTTTGACGATTTATTACTATTCGTGAATTTCAAATTATTGATATTTTAAATTTTTTCGGAAATTGCAATTCTGATTTTAGCTTCGAGTTCGTCGGCAAGTTCCGGATTATCGAGCATGAGTTTTTTGACTGCTTCACGTCCTTGTCCGAGCTTAGTTTCGCCGTAGCTGTACCATGAACCGCTTTTTTTGATAATATCAAAATCGACACCCAAATCGACAATTTCACCGATTTTTGAAATTCCCAAACCGTACATTATATCAAATTCAGCCTTCTTGAACGGCGGAGCAACTTTATTTTTTACGATTTTAACTCTGGTTTTATTGCCAATAATATTTTCTCCGTCTTTTATTTGTCCTATTCTGCGGACATCGACTCGAATGGAGGCATAAAATTTAAGAGCGTTACCTCCGGTTGTCGTTTCCGGATTACCGAACATTACACCGATTTTTTCTCGAAGTTGATTAATAAAAATCACACAAGTATTTGTTTTACTGATATTTGCAGTCAGTTTTCTTAATGCTTGCGACATCAATCTTGCGTGTAGTCCCATTCTTGAATCGCCCATTTCACCTTCAATTTCAGCTTTCGGAGTAAGTGCCGCTACCGAGTCGATTATTACTATGGCGATTGCTCCGGAGCGGATAAGA
>JAOZMN010000429.1 GCA_029934265.1 Bacteroidales bacterium | reverse complement strand
TTACATCAGGGTTAGGAGAAAATACTCCGAGTCAAATACTTATAATCCCTCTTGTTTATAACGATGATGTTTTCGGAGCTATCGAATTAGCTTCTTTTACGGATATAGACAAATATAAAATCGAATTTATAGAGAAAGTCAGTACCGGTATTGCTTCAACAATATCTGCCGTAAAAGTAAATATCAATACAGCTGTTTTGCTTGAAGAAACAAAAGCCAAGTCGGAACAAATGGCGGCACAAGACGAGGAAGTTAAACAGACCCTCGAAATAATGCAAACAAATCAGGATAATCTGTCCGAAAGTTTAGATAAACTCACCGCTACTTTTAATGCCGTTAAACACGTTGCCAACATTATTGAATATGATTTACAAGGTAGAATTATTGCTGTGAGCGAAAATTATTTGCACTTACTCAATAAAGAAAAAGAAGATATAATCGGCAAATATCAAGGCAGTTTAAGTATTGAACCTCAGGACATTGTGAAATTTAATACTTTCTGGCAACATCTGCGAAGAGGGGTTACACGTACTAATATAACTAAATACGAAACAGAAGAAAAAAAATATGAAATAAAAAGTTTCTTCTCACCGGTAAAAAACAAAGAGGGAGTTACTTATAAAATAATAAGTATCGATCAAATTACTAAATTAAAATAAACCGGTAGAAATGTTGTAAGTACCTACATCAACACATGAAAAATTCATATTTTGATTTAATAAATGATAATTTTTATTTCCCGCAAGAAGGATTTAATTTACAAGATAAACACCTTATTTTTAATGATATATCTATTAAATATCTGATAAAAAAATATGGAACTCCATTTCGTTTAACATATCTACCCAAAGTTGGTTCGCAAATAAAAAAAATTAAAAATTTATTTGCAGAAACAATTAAAAAAAATAATTATCAAGGAAATTACAAATTTTGTTATTGTACAAAATCCAACCACTTTTATAATGTCATAACACAAGCATTAAAACATAATGTAAATATTGAAACATCATCATCTTTTGATATTGACTTGATAATTAACCTTTTAAAAAATAAAAAGATAAAAAAAGATATAATTATTGTCCATAACGGATATAAAACAGATAATTATCTCGATAAAATTGTGAAACTGCAAAATTTGGGTTTTGAAAATTCAATAACCGTTTTGGATTCACGCAAAGAACTTGACCGGCTTCTGAAACGTTCAGGAAATCGAAGAGTGAAAATCGGTTTGCGAATGGCGGTAAACGAAGCCCCGCAAGAAGCATATTATACTTCACGATTGGGCATCAAACAAAATAGTATATTTGATTTTTTTCAAAACGACATCAAAGATAAAAATAATATAGAACTTAAAATGTTGCATTTTTTTTTAAGTTCGGGGATTAAAGACAATATGCACTATTGGTGTGAATTTCAAAAAGCACTCAATTTGTATGTAAAAATAAAAAAAGAATCTCCCGATTTAGATGCTTTTAATTTGGGCGGAGGGTTTCCGATAAGAAATGGTCTGAATTTTAAATACGACTATGAATATATTACAAATGAAATTGTTACAAATATAAAAAATGCCTGTACAGAAAATTCAATACCCGACCCCGACATTTATACGGAATTCGGAAAATATACCGTTGGCGAAAGCGGAGCAATTATTTTTAAGGTATTGGAGCAAAAATTACAAAACGAATCCGAAAAATGGTATATTATCGACAACAGTTTGATGAATACCATACCGGACGCTTGGTCTATACACGAAAAATTTATTCTTTTGCCTGTCAATAAATGGGAAAACGATTATGAAAGAGTAAATATCGGCAGTATAAGTTGCGACGGTTCTGATTATTATAATTCGGAAGATTTGAATCAAGAAATTTTATTGCCCAAATTTGATAATGCCGACAAAGAGCCTCTTTATCTCGGTTTTTTTCATACAGGAGCCTACCAAGATGCAATAAGCGGATACGGTGGAATTAAACATTGTCTTATTCCTTCGCCCAAGCATATAATGATAGACATTGACGAAAATGGAAATTTTATCGACTATATTTATCGTGAAGAACAAACCGCAGAAGAAATGTTTAAAATACTGGGATATAAATAAGGTCTTGCATTCAAGTAGTATCCTTAAAAAAGCCGAAATTAAACTTGGATATAATATAATTTGTTTTGAAAACGAATCATTATTTTATGAGTTCAACTCTGATTTTGAAGAAATAACAGATAGACAAAATAATTAAGCATTAGCCGCTTAAAAATGAACTATTCACAATTTCAATTTAGAGGTTTTAAAATTGAACGCTCGCTAATTGAACGCAACTCGAATACACCTTCAAAACAAATATATATAAATTTTAAACTTTCCGGTATAATTAATACTGAAAAAACAAATTTTCAACTTAAGCTCGATGTTAAAATTAAAGATAAGAATAAATCTTTTAATATTGAAATTGATGCTGTTGCAAATTTTTCTTTTGAAAAAAATATTGAACTTTCAAATTTAGATAATTATTTTTACGTAAATGCACCTGCAATACTATTTCCTTACATTCGTGCATATATTTCTGCACTAACAACTTTATCCGGATTTGAAGCCATTAATTTACCAACTTTAAATGTTACAAAAATAGAAAAAGATTTAAAAGAAAACACTAAACAAATTTAGATTTAAAATTGACACAACAAATATTGTCTTTTGTAGTATATGAAAAAATCATTAATTTAAACTGTTTTAAAACAATTTAAATTAATGATTTTTTTTCAGATTATCAATAAAAATAATACTTTTACTT
>JAOZMN010000080.1 GCA_029934265.1 Bacteroidales bacterium | reverse complement strand
TTTGACGTATATAAAGTATTTAACGTATAAACTTATATATATAGTATACTACCAAAGAGAGATTAGAGAAAATATAATTTTCGGAGCAAAAACTCGGTTTAATAATCAAATAAAATCTTTTAACGAAAATAAAGGGAGGGAAATATACAGACATTTAAAAAAAATGTGTAATAAACCTGCTTTTGAAACAGCTTTTAATGACTTTAAATACAGTGAGTTATGCAATTATTATTTGAATGAAATATTAAAATTATGTCAAAAAGAAAAAATATTTATACGGAATGAAACTATGCCGTTCAATAAAGTTTCAGAAAAAAAACTATCAAAAACTTTTTTACAAAATTATAAAAAATATATACGAAACTTATCTGCCGAATATCCTGAATTTGAAATATCCGACACAATACACTTTTACCCGAATGATTGTTTTGGAGATGCTTCGCACTTAAACACAAAAGGAATGAACAGATTTACAGAGTATTTTACAGGGTCATTTTAAACTTAAATATATAATCGGCTAATTTATTTACAGTATTTGTTTTTGTGTCGAAAACAAGAGAAAGCTCTAAAAACACAGGAGTATATTTTTGGGAAAGCGTTTCAATAAAGATAACAAGGTTTAATGAATCTAAGCCGAGTTCTGTAAAAGTTATATCTCTGTTCCGCAGAAGCAATGTATCTTTGTCGTCTTTTTTTAACAACTCTTCAATTATTGAAGTAATATTATTTAATATATTTTCAAGCATAATTCATTTGATTTATAGTACTTTATCATATTATTGATTTTCAGTTGTTTTTTTTCCGACGGACAGGAATAATTGTCTTAGAATACCGTGGTTACGGGAATTAATCATTAAATTCCATTCTTTTATTATACTCACCAAGTCTGCTGACGATAAAAATCCGTCTTTAAGTAATTTTACAGCAATACCAAGCCCCTCTAATTCCTTAAACGCATCGTCTCCTACAATTTCACTATGTACGGATATTGTCTCAAAAGCTTCAACCGAAAAACCTGTTTTTTTTAATATCGAAGGCAACTCTCTGCCGATATAAGGATTTCCGCCTTGTTTAATTCGTGCATTACAATAAGCCTTATAAAGTTTACTTAAATTACTGACACTCGGATATGCACTTAAATGAAAAGCAAAATCATTATCGACAACAATTATTTTGCCTCCTTTTTTTAGTAATTCGTAAGCTTTTTTTACCGCTTTCAAAGGCTCGTCTAAATGTTCCAATACCAATCTTATAATTATTAAATCAAAAAAATCCTCCTCTAAATTACAATTCAAAATTGAACCGTGAACAATTTTATTTCTGTCTATATGAGAACAGTTTTTACGTGCAAATTCAATTAAAACATCATCTATTTCCAGTGAGTATAAAACTATATCGTCAAATTCCGACAATATTTTTTCAGATAAAAAACCCGGACCGGAACCTACTTCCAAAACACGAATCCCGTTTTTTAATCCGTTTTTTCTATACAAAATAAATTCTTTGTCCCAAAATAAATTAATTTGTCCATTCAACCTTTTAATTTCATTTTGAACATTTTCCGAAATTTCGGACACATTATAAGATGATAAATTTTTCATAATTATTCGACAAAATTAAATTTTTTCAGCTCAATAGTTAATAATTCAATAAATATATATATTTTTAAAGCCAAATTAAAATTGTAATAAGGTCTCTGACCTTTTAAATGTTGCTTACGCACTCGTGTAAAATCCTTTTAATTAGAAAGTTATCTTAAGTAAATGTCGATATACAGGTATTTATTACATAAATAATGTAATAGACCTTATCATGGCATATTACAACGTGCTACAATGATAAGTCGGCAAGTTCGCCTGCGATAAAACAGGCTTGGAATTACAAATTTTGCAGGGTAACCAAGCCGAGAGTCTTAATTTTTTAACTTAGATAACTTACACATTGCTTTTTAATTCATTTCATTTTGTTTTTTTCTTCCCGATTGTAGTTGCTGTATTTTTTTTATTAAATCAAAAATACAGACGAGTTTTTTTATTGGCTTGCAGTTGGTACTTTTATATGGCATGGAAACCGGAATTTATTTTTCTGATAACAGTATCAACAGCAGTCGATTTTATTATTGCAAAGAAAATATATAAAACAAGTAAAAAGAAAAAAAGAAAATTATTACTTTCTGCCGGTATTATATTCAATTTAAGTTTATTGGCAGCATTTAAGTATCTTAATTTTTTCTCACAAAGTATTAAAGATACTTTTGATTTATTTAATATATTTATAAACGTTCCGATATTTAATATTTTATTGCCTGTCGGAATTTCTTTTTATACCTTTCAGACAATAAGTTACAGCATAGACGTATATCGAAAAAACATAAAACCGGAAAATAATTTTATAACATTTGCACTTTTTGTATCATTTTTTCCTCAATTGGTTGCCGGACCTATCGAAAGAGCCGGAAAATTAATTCCTCAATTATCTTTAAATGCAAAATTTGAATATAAACGAATAAGTTCCGGTTTGAAATTAATGTTTTGGGGCTTCTTCAAAAAAATTGTAATAGCCGATAATATATCGAATTATGTCGATTCTGTATTTTCTCATTCCGAATATTTTAAAGGACTTACTATAATAGTTGCAATGATATTTTTTACGTTTCAAATTTATTGTGATTTTTCGGGATATTCGGATATCGCTATCGGAGCATCGAGAATTATGGGAGTTAATTTGTCTTTGAATTTTCGACACCCTTTTATTTCAAAAAGTATTAGAGAGTTTTGGAGAAATTGGCATATAACATTACATAAAATAATAAATTTATATTTATATCGTCCGCTTTTTAATATTCCGAAGTTAAAAACTCATACATATTTTATAATATTGATTACTTTTATTTTTAGTGGACTTTGGCATGGTGCAAATTTCACTTTTATCGTTTGGGGAATGTATAGTGCAATAATGCTGATATTGGAATATATTTTGTTGAAAAAAATAAAAAATAAAAATTTAGAAAATAATAAAAAAATTATTTCAATACGAGTTTTATATACATTTGTTTCGGTTGTATTTGGATTTATGATATTTAGAGCCGATTCTATGGCGGAATTTTACACTTTATTTATAAATATTTTCAATACCGATTATCAAATTGCAAATGTATGGTTTATCGGTAAAATAAAATTTGTAATAATAATAATATTAATTTCTCTTGTAACTTATGTTCAAATTATTGAAACAAAGCATGATTTTATTGAATTTATTTCTCGAAAAACAATATTTGTCAGATATTTTATTTATTATATTTCCTTACTTGTTTTTATATTATATGGAAATTTCGGCTTGGAAGAATTTATGTATTTCAGATTTTAACAATGACCGACTTTCGTCTGAATGAACAATATTTACGCAAGTTTTTTAATGTTTTATATTTTTTACATCTTTCGGATTGTGCTTGTATTTAAAAACTATCGCAAAAACAATGGCAATTATTAAAGAATATCCGGCAAAAGTCAGCCAGATACCTTTCCACTGAAATGCGTTTTCTATTGAAGTAAAATTAGGGTCGGTAAAAAAAATAACTATATTTTTTCCGAAAACGGAACCTATGCTTTCAGACATTATTTGGTGAGTTTTGAAAAATTTATCAATCATAATTCCGCTCAAAACGCTTCCGATTATTGCACCGAAACCATTTGTCATCATCATAAAAAGACCTTGTGCACTTGCTCGTATTTTTGTATCGGCTTGTTTCTCTACATACAAAGAACCGGAAATATTGAAAAAATCAAAAGCCATTCCATATACAATTCCGGAAAGAATAATCATCCAAAGACCTGTTCCGGGGTCTCCCAAACCGAGTAAGGCAAATCGGATAACCCAAGCAAACATACTCATAAGCATTACTTTTTTTATTCCGAAACGCTTTAAGAAAAAAGGAATTGCAAGTATAAAAACGGTTTCGGATATTTGCGATACCGACATTATAAATTCCGAATATCTAACGGCAAAAGTATCTTTAAATTCAAATATTTTTTTGAATTCGTGTAAAAATGTATCTCCGTAAGCATTAGTAAGTTGCAGTGAAGCCCCAAGCAACATTGAAAAGATAAAGAAAATTGCCATTTTTTTATCTTTAAACAATTTAAAAGCATTTAATCCGAGCGAATCTACAAACGATTTTTTTTTCTGACTTTTATTTATCGGACATTTCGGGAGTGTAAAAGAATAAATTCCAAGAAGTAAAGATGCTCCTGATGCGAGGTAAAATTGTACGGCGGAATCTGAAATTCCGGTAAGATTGACAGTCCACATTGCGAGTATAAAACCAACCGTTCCGAATACTCTTATTGGCGGATATGTTTTTTCTACGTCTAAACCTTTATCTTTAATAGCTGAGTATGCGACAGTTATGGATAGTGCGATAGTCGGCATATAAAAAATCATATTTATAAGCATGACCCAAAACATTGCTGCCGGTGATTCTACAAATGGAAGTGCAAAAAGTGCAATCGCACCGCCTATATGAAAAATTCCGAGTAGTTTTTCTGCATTTAACAGGCGGTCGGCAATTATTCCGGCAATTGCGGGCATAAATAATGATGAAATTCCCATTGTCGAAAATATTGCTCCGAACTCGGCACCCGACCAGTGTTTTGTTTGAAACCAATATGCACCTATAGTTATCAACCACGACCCCCAAATAAAAAATTGCAGGAAGTTCATTATTATAAGTTTCAATTTCAGTCCCATATTTTGAATTTGGAATAGGAAAACAAAGTTTATACAGTTATATTTTTATCATCGTTTCCGGAATTTGGTTCTCGGCTTGTAATTTCATCTCGTATTACAGATGCTGTTTCGTAATCTTCTTCTTCCACCACTATTTTGAGAAGTTTATCTAATTCTTTGATAGTCATATCTTTATATGATTTTTTCTCGTCTTTTTTTTTCTCTTCACTATTTTCGTCTGAAGCTATCATTTTTCCTGTTTTTTCATCAAAATAGATACCGGCCTTTCTCATAACTTTTTCGCTCGCAAAAATCGGACAATTAAATCTGATAGCAAGAGCAATGGCATCGGAACTACGAGAGTCTATTATTATTTTGGCTCGTTTCCTTATACATATTAGTTTAGCATAAAAAATTCCTTGTTCCACTCGAACGATATTTACTTCGGTAAGTTCGATATTAAAAGAATTTGCCAAACTCAAAAAAAGGTCATGTGTTAAGGGGCGTACCGGTTTTATTCCTTCGAGTTGCATTGCTATCGACCGAGCTTCTTCTGTTCCTATAATAATGGGCAGTCGGCGTTTGCCATCTTCTTCTGCAAGAACGAGGGCATACGCACCTGTTTGTGTTTGACTGTACGATAATCCCAATACATTTAGTTTGATTTTATCCATTATCGTTTTGAATTTTGAAGTATGTTTTTATCAAAGTCATTTTTTTAGTTAGCTTTTACTTATGTACCTACGCTTAAATTTTTATATTTTTGCTTGTGGGTAACTTACTGATTGTAATAATTTCACATGAGCGTGTGGGCAATAATAAACAGGTAATAGACCTTAGTATTTGAACTCGTTAAGTTTTCCGTTTGCATAAGAAAAATCGTATATATAACCTGATTCTCCTTCGATTGATGCTTGATATTTTCCTCTGTCTGTCCAGACTTTATCGAATTTATGTTCGATTGCATATTTTGCATCTTTGATAAAGCCAAGCGTTATAAAGCCCCATTTTCCTGCACCGTTTTTTACCGGAGCTACTCCTCTTTTGAAATTTTTTGCATCGGAAAATATATAATCAATAACGATATAGCCGTCAGGGTCAGAAAATCCGTATTTTTTGGAAGATGCTTCTTGCTCGAATGTCAAATCTTTGGCTTTATCCATTATTTCTTGACATTTGTTTTTTTTGTCGATTGCATCGCTAATATCCGGAGTTATGCTTAACAAAGAATCAAACCTTATTTTGGCTCTTGCGATATTTTTTTTGTTGAACAAATCATTTGCTTCATTTTGCAGACTTATAATTTGTTCCATTTTGGTTTTCATTTCTCCGGCTTTTGTATCTCCTGCTTTGTATTTAAGAGCTTCTGCATAATTATTTTTGGCGTTCAAAAAATTTGATTTTCCGAAAGCGTCATTTCCTTTTTTCATAAACTCGGCATACTTATCCTCGTTACTTGTTTGGTCTGTTGTATTATCTGTATTATCTGTTACAATTTCCGGTGTTTTGTCTTGCGAACCGAAAATTTTATCTTTAAACACAAAACCTCCTATTACGATTAATACGACAAGTACAGCGACTATAATAATCGGCATTTTGCTTTTTCCTGCAGGTTTGGGTTCTGTTTTTGCTTCATTAATCGGAGCTTTTTTTGCTTCTACTTTTACCGGTTCTTTTTTTGTGTTTACCGGTTTGCTTTTAGTTTCTTCTTTTTTTGTTTCAATCGGAGGTTTCGGTTTGACTTCAACTTTGGTTGTAACCGGTTGTATTATTTCCGGTTTTTCTTCATGTATTTTTTTGGGTGGAACTTCTTCTTTTAAAATACCCGGAATTATAATTTCTTCTTCTTTCTTGGGTGGAGTTCGTAGAATTTCTTCTTTTTTTTCTACCGGAGGCGGCGTTATATTTATTTTCTCTTCTTTTACGATAATACTCGGCGGACTTTGTTTTTCAACTACAGGAGTTTCGTCCTTTATTATGGGAGTATAGTTTTCGCCTCTGACTTTGGCAGAAATCATTTTACTTAATTCTGCTTCACTGATACCGAGTTCTGTTGCTTTTTTTCTTAGTAGAACTTTATCGTCTTCCAAAGGTTCTCCATCGGAACAAGCCGACTCTATAAGCATATTCAATATATCTAAAGACATTTTTTCAATTTTTTTAATTATTAATTTAATGCGTAAAATTAATAAAAATATACTGTTTTTCAATCTTTATAAATAATTTTTTTGCGAAAATCTGTAAATTGCTTAAAATGAAATATTTGCAGGCTTGCTGTTTGTTTACTGTAAGACGAGAATTTCTCTAAAAATATTAAAACGGACGGAGGTTTGAATGGAATCGTAATATTATAAATAAAGGGAGTTATATGTTTTTTTTGGTGAGTTTATCTATCATAAACCCTTGTAGTCCTCCGAGTATAAGAGTCATAATACTTATCGGGATTATTGATACCGGTTCTTGCCAAGTAATCAAAATTGCAGAGGGGAGCAGTATCGAAAAAGCTGTCAAAATTCCTTTTATTATCGGGTTCAATTTTAGCGAGATAGTTGCGGTTATAAATCCAACGACAGTCCACATGGCAAGTGCCGAAAAATTAGCGTCCCAAGTCAGTTTTTGAATTATCATCGGGATAAGGTCTATTATGCCCACTGCAAATCCAACGAAAATTCCGATAAGTATTTTTCTCATTATCAGTTAATTATTATATCATATTTATTTAACAATCCGAGAACTTCCGGCATTGAAAATTTTGCTTTTTTAATTTTATTGTTTTCCGGGTCGATTGAAAAATTATGTGAAGTTCTGAAATCGGCTTTTTCAAGAATGGTATTATCGAAAATTGCACCGCTTAATTCACAATTTTCAAATCCGGATTCTGTTAAATTTGTTTCCGAAAAATCAACTTCTTGAAGCGTACAATTTTTGAAAATAATTTTCTTTAATTTCAGTTTGTAAAACGAAGAAAAATTCAAAATACAGTTATCGAATGAAAATGAAAGTAAAAATTCATTGCAGTCGTCAAAACGCAGACCGAGTAATTTACAATCTTTAAATTTCGCATCTCTGAAAGAAGCATCTGCAATTTTACACATACTCAAATCGCAATTTGTAAATTCACATTCCGAAAATGAAAAAGACGATAAGTTTATATTTGTAAATGTACAATTCAGAAAATTACAATTTTCATAATCGGCTTTCGAGAAATTTTCTTTTAAAAAATTTGTGTTTTGAAAAATTTGGTCTTCTATAATTTTATCGTTCATTTATTTTGATTGAATAAAAGAATAATTGTAAGGTCGAAGACCTTAAATTTCTGCAATTTCCGAAATTTGACCTTTTACTTTGTCTCCGATTTTTACTTTGAGGATGGTGTCTTCCGGCAAGAAAATATCAACACGAGAACCGAATTTTATAAAACCAAATTCTTTGCCTTGTTCTGCAATTTGACCTACTTTTACAGGTGCAACTATTCTTCTTGCCATAACTCCTGCAATTTGTCTGAAAAGGATTTCTTTTTTCTTGGAATTTTCGATAACTATTGTTGTACGTTCGTTGTCGGTAGAAGATTTCGGATTGTTTGCAAATAAAAATAATCCGGGGTGATATTTAAAATATTTAATAATTCCGCTTATCGGGAACCAATTAATATGAATATTCCAAGCCGACATAAATATTGAGACTTGTATTCTTTTATCTTTAAAATATTCGTTTTCTTGTGTTCTTTCGACAACCACTACAGTACCGTCAGCCGGCGAAAGCAATGCTTTGTCGTTTTTTTTTATCTGTCGGTTCGGACTTCTGAAAAATTGTAAAATAAACAGAAAGAAAGAAACTGAAACAAAAGCTGCAATTGTTTTAATTATAATATTATCAATAAAATAAAACGACAATATATTTAATATCGACAAAAAAACAAATAATATAGATAAGGTAGGATAGCCTTGTTTATTTATAGTCATACCTGATTTTGAAGTTTAATATGATTATCAAAGGAAATACTTTGTTATTGAAACATTTACACTTAGTACTAAGGTCTAAGACCTCTTAATAATTGACAAAGATAGTAAAAGAATATTTATTTTGGATAAAAAATACTAATTTCGGCAAAAAAATAAATTTAATTTCAGTAATATTTATGTTGAATATTTCAGTAATATTACCTTTTTATAATGCGGAAAATACTCTTGCGAGAGCAGTTAATTCTATTTTAAATCAGACTTTTAAGGAATTTGAAATAATTTTGGTTAATAATAATTCTACAGATAAAAGCAGAAAGATTGCAGAAAAATATTCCGAAAAATTCAATAATATTTTACTTCTTGATGAAAAAAAACAAGGAGTTGCCAATGCTTCCAATACGGGTATGAAATATGCGCAAACTAAATACATTGCACGCATGGATGCCGATGATGTATCGCATAAAGAAAGAATTGAAAAACAATTTCAATTTCTTGAAGAAAATTCGGGAATAGACCTTGTCGGGACAAAAGTAAATTATATCGGGAATGAAGGAAATTCAGGTTTTAAAACTTATGTCGATTTAACTAATGATATTTGTAATATTAAAGATATTTCGATAAATCGTTTTTCGGAATTACAAATAATAAATCCGACAATAATGTTTCGCAAAGCAACTGCTGAGAAGTATGGATATTACAAACATGGAAATTTCCCGGAAGATTATGAGTTTTTTTTGCGTTGGTTAAATGCCGGCAGAAAACTTGCCAAACTTCCGGAACATCTGTTCGATTGGTATGATTCGGAAACACGATTGACAAGAACGGACGAAAATTACAGTTTTGATGCTTTTTATGAAACAAAAACTCCGTATTTGGCAAAATATCTTCAAAAAAATAATCCTTTTCACCCGAAAGTCGCAATTTGGGGAGCCGGTAAAAAATCAAAAAAAAGAGCAAATTTATTGACAAATTACGGTATTGAAATTGATTTTTATATAGATATTTCTGCAAAAAAACTAAAACAACAAAACTGTTTGTATTACCAAGAATTACCTGTTGGCGGAGAACATTTTATTTTATCCTATGTAAGCAACAGGGGGGCAAAACATCTTATCCGTAAATTTCTTACAGATAAAAAATATACAGAAGGTAAAGATTTTTTGATAATAGCATAAAAATATTAAAATAGACGGAGGTCTGCAATTATAAATTCAAAAATGTTTCGATTTAAAGAATTTTCAATAAAACAAGAAAAATCGGCAATGAAAGTTGGTACTGACGGAGTATTGCTTGGTGCGTGGGCAGATTTTAGCGGAGCTTCAAAAATACTTGACATCGGAACCGGAACCGGATTAATTGCACTTATGGCAGCTCAAAAAAGCAAAGCCGAAATTACGGCAATCGAAATTTGCGGAGAGGCTACCGAAGAGGCAAATTTTAATTTTCGTTCTTCCGACCGGTCAAGCAGATTAAAAATTCATAATATTTCACTTCAAAATTTTGCAAAAGAAACTTCGGATAAATTCGATTATATTGTTTGTAATCCGCCTTTTTATAATGCAAGTTATATCGCTTCCGACAATAAAAGGACAATAGCAAGGCATAACAAAGAACTTACGCCGGAAGATTTATTTCGATGTTCAAAAAAAATAATGTCCGCAAAAGCGAAATTCGGAATTATAATTCCTTTTGAAAATTATGAAAATTTTATCCGTATTGCCGGTGAAAATAATTTTTATTTACAT
>JAOZMN010000428.1 GCA_029934265.1 Bacteroidales bacterium | reverse complement strand
TAAAACCCTAAGGGTCTGATTTCGAGAAAATCTACTTTTTAGACTGAACTCTTTTATTGAATAATTATATCATTAAAATCAATTAATCTGCTATTAGTCTTGCAGTTGTGGTTTCGTTTATCCAACAACCGATTGTCATTTTTTTACCTTCGGTAATACCTCTCATAAATGCTTCGCCTGCTTTCGGAAACCGTGCCGAATATTGAGAAATCATTGAATTTGCCTTTTTTGCAGCATTCACATCGACGTTTCTTGCTTTTATTAATTTATCGACAACCACCCAATAAACATAACTTTGCTCAAAAGCATCTCCGCACGAAGATTTTCCGCTTGCATATACCGATGCTATCAGAATATAAGCATCACCGTAATCGGGTTTTAATTTTATAGCCTCTCTTGCCAAATTTCTTGCTTTGGAATATTGATTTTTCTTGCTTGCCACATAAGCTGCTTGATAATAATACTTAGCTTTTATTTCGGGGTCTTGCTCTAATGTATATGCTTTTTCGTAATATTTTTCTCCTTCATCGTATTGTGCCGGTTTTTTCCTCATATAGTAAACTGCCAAATTATACGCCGATTCCGCCGAAGGCTCAATACTGTCTAATCTTATGACTACATCTTCGTACAACTCTGAACTTGTACATTCCTTATCGGATAAAATTTTTGCTGTTTTTTTTAATAATTCTGTATCGTTTGGAGCGGCTTCTACCATTTTTGAAAAGGCAGGAACAAGAACTTCACATTTTGCATAAGTTCCTTCTACAAAAGTGGCATTTATTTGCTTCAAAATAGCTTGATAACCTTCAAGTGCTTTTCTTAGCCTTGCGTCTTCTTTTTTTGCAAGTCGCTTTTTTAATTTTGCAATTTTAGCACTCAATACATCTACACAAACGGAGTAGTTATCGACAACGGTAACTGCATCTATTTTTTTCAATCCGAACATTTTATCGCTGTACATAAAAAATAAATTAATTACATTAGGACTAACTCCGTTTTTGTCCAATTCAATGGCTTCTTTGGATAATTTGTAAACACTTTCGTATTGTTTTTTTCCTCTGTATTTATGCACGTCCATTACTTTTCGTCCTAATATGTTTGCTTTTTTCTTATCATTTTTTGCAAAATATTTCATTCTTTTATCGTGTATTTGCAACACAGTATCTATCCATAATTGTTTTTCGGCAAGCAATTCTTTCATTTTATCTTTATTGCCGGCTTTTTGTTCTTTAACAGCATTATTATGAACTGTTTTTATTTTATTTTTGATTATTTTACGACCTGTAATATATACATTTTCATTGGACAAAGGATAATACTTAAATAATACTGTCCATGCTTTGTATGCAGCCTCCCAGTTTTTTTGTTTTGTTTGTTCCATCATTGTCGAAATAATCTGTACGCATTGCGTACTGTCTGCACCGTATTTTGTTTGAGTACCGAGCATTATTCTTATTTCAAGCATTGTACTTGAAAATTTTCCTTGTAGTTTTTCAATTTCTCCGGCTTTTTTAAGATTTTGTAAATCTTTGTATATAAAAGGAGTAGCATTTGTCGCATCTATACCTCCAAGTTTGAATCTTTCAAGGATTACACCGTGTTCTGTTAGTTTGTCGTATTCCTCTCTTACAGTTTCTATTTGTTCTTCTGAAAGTTTTTTTCCGATTTCCGGTTTAAGTTCTCCGTTTAATTTCGAAAAAAGTTTTCCGTAAAGTTGGTCTGCGGTAACTTGCGAAAATCCCGAAACGGTAATTGTCAAAAAACTAATAACTAATAAAATTACTCTTAAATTTTTCATTTTAATTTAATTTTGAAATTGTTAATTATTCTTTATTTTCGTATTATTTGTACATTATTATTTATTCATTGTTCATTGTTTAATGATATTTTCGTTTTATGAACCATCTTGCTCCGAGATTAAAATTAAGGTTCATAAGATAATAATTTTCTTTTATCAGATTATTATTTATTTGTCCTCTTTGTCCTATTTCAAAACCTACATTAATTATTGTACCTTCATTTTGTTTAATTTCACCTTCTTTATAAAGCGGGATTCCTGCTCCAAAACTGATACCGTAATCTTTTATTTGTGTATTATTCAGAAATAATTGAGTATTCTCATAATGAAATCCTGCTCTGTAACGTATTCTTTCAATAAATTTTTCAGAAATTGAATTTTCAAGATATTGAAATCCTACCGCTATACTCGAACTGTTTGTCAAATTAATGTTGTCTGTTAGAAATACGCTTTTATTGTAAATTTGTTGTGTATAATCTATTCCTACCATGATTTTTTTATTTTCAAAACCAAAACCTAAGCCTATAATTGACGGTAAACTAATATTTCCGTTTTGCAAAGTATCGTTTGCAAGTGTATCTCTAAGCGAAATTCCGTTCATTGTTATCACACGAGTTGCATATTGCGTAAAATTTGTCTTTAAAAGATTTTTCGGCGAATAAATAATACCGACTGTAATAAATTTATCGGCAAGCGAATCTATTTTATTGTTGCTGTATTTATATTGCAATCCGTACAGGAACGAAAAATCGGAAATATTATAACTTTCATCTTTGAATATTGTTGAAGCATAAGAGTTTTCTTTTATAAGAATAGAAGACTGTTTATTAAGCCGTCCGTTTATATAGCTTGCTTTTATTCCTGCCGAAAAACCTTTATATTCAAATGAATTTGCAAAACTGTAAGAATTAAGACCGCCTTCTCCGACATATTGTGTAAAATTTTGATTATTAAAGTTTTCCGAAACAACGCTGTCCGATGCTGACATTGAAT
>JAOZMN010000079.1:1473-10454 GCA_029934265.1 Bacteroidales bacterium | reverse complement strand
TTTGTTAAATTTTGTTAAATCAAACCCTAAGGGTCTTTTTATACCGAACTCATGAAATATTAATTATATATTTGCAAATTGATTGTTTAATCTAAAAAATCAAGCAAATGTACAAAGTTTTTTTCAACAACAGGCTTATTATTTTAAAACAAATCGAAAACGAAGAAGACGAAGAGGCTTTTTTGCATAAATGCAACGCTCGATTGGGCAATATTCTCGAAATATTTTTCAATAAAAAAGGACCCGATGAAATTATTTTTGAGCATCAAAGTTTAGATATTTTATTTGACGATTTTAAATCAAATTTTAAATTTATTGAAGCCGCAGGCGGACTTGTTTTTAATGAAAAAAATGAATTTCTTTATATTGAAAGGCTTGGCTTTACTGATTTACCGAAAGGGAAAGTTGAAAAAGGTGAAAACATAAAAGATGCTGCAATTCGTGAAGTTACGGAAGAATGCGGAATTTCAGGTCTTGAAATTACAAAAGAATTACCTTCGACATACCATATTTACGAACTGAAAAATAAGAAAATTCTTAAACGTACATATTGGTTTGAGATGAAATATACCGGCAACGAAAAACTTATTCCGCAAACAGAAGAAGACATTACAAAAGTGGCTTTTGTAAATAAAAAAGAAGCAGAAAAACTCAGAGAAAAATCCTATCAAAGTTTAAAAGAATTATTTGAATATGTAACCACAAAAATAATAATACATTGAAAACAAAAATATTTTTTTTTACGCTGTATTCACTTTTGCTGATGTTCTATTTTACATTTGCAAGAGTCGTATTTTTAACATATAATTATTTAATTTCAAGCAATTTACAATTACCGGAAATATTTAATTCATTTTTACACGGATTACGTTTAGATGCTTCCATTACAGGATATTTGCTTATAATTCCAACAATTTATTTAATATTCTCTCCGATATTGAATAAAAAAACGGTCGGGATTTTATTTAATATATACAATATTATAATCATAATAATATGTACACTTATAATCACTGCCGATATTGAATTATATCGAAACTGGGGATTTCGTATAGACGGCTCGGTTTTATTTTACATTTCACAACCAAAAGAAGCACTCGCATCAACCGATTTTTCGGTTTCCGTATTGCTTTTTTTAATATTCCTTTTTCAGATATTTCTTTTCTTTTTTCTTTACGAAAAATTTGTCGGCAAACAAATACAAAAATTCACAAAAAATAATTATAAAACTTCACTTGTTTTTATATTAATACTCGGAAGTCTTTTTTTACCGATACGAGGCTCTGTGGGAATAGCTCCGATAAATACAGGAACAGTCTATTTTTCCGAAAAAAATGTATTCGCCAATCATGCGGCGGTAAATCCGATATGGAATTTTGTTTTTTCGCTTACGGAAGCCGACGAATTGGAAAAAATAAGTTTTTTTGAAGATAAAAAAGCCGAAAAATTATTTTTAAAACTTACAAAAAATAAAAACAATACTACCCGAAAAGTTTTAAATACTTCAAGACCCAACGTAATAATAGTAATACTTGAAAGTTTTACCGCAAAAATTATCGGTTCGCTTGGCGGGAAAAAAGGAATAACTCCGAATTTGGACAAAATCGCCGAAAACGGAATTTTATTCAGCAATCTTTACGCAACCGGCGACCGTACAGATAAAGGAATTATAGCAGTTTTGAGCGGATATCCGGCACAACCGACTTCGTCTATAATGAAGTTTTCAAAGAAAACAGAAAAACTGCCGAAACTTCCCGAAATTTTAAAAAATAACGGATATAATACCGAATGGATTTGCGGGTTTAATATAGATTTTGCAAATATGCGTTCGTACATATACAGTTCCGATTATGATAAAATTACTGATATTGAAGATTTTCCAAAAAATAAACAAGGTGAAAAATGGGGAGTCCACGACCATTTTGTTTTTGAAAAATTATCCGAAAGTATAGAAAATACAAAAGAACCGTTTTTTAAAGTTTTTATGACATTAAGCAGTCATGAGCCTTTTGATGTCCCGATGAAACCTGTTTTTTCGATAAAAAATGAAACCGACAGATTCCTAAATTCAGCTTATTATACCGACAAATCGCTTGGAAAATTTATCGAAGATTTCAAAAAAACAAAAAAGTGGAAAAATACACTTATTATATTTGTCGCCGACCATGGAAGCAGACTTCCGGACAATACGGCTTATCATCTTCCTTTAAAATTCAGAATACCAATGATATGGACAGGTGGAGCTGTTTCAAAACATGATACTATCATACAAAAAACGGCATCGCAAATTGATATTCCCAAAACGGTACTTTCACAATTAAATATCGAAAATAAAGATTTTAAATTCAGTAAAAATATATTTTCCGACAAGGTAAAATCTTATGCTTTTTACAGTTACAATAACGGTTTCGGTTTGATAACCGACAGTACAACTCAAGTTTTCGATAATGAATTAAAAAAGTATGTGTTAAAAAAAGGTAAAATCACAAAAAAAAATCAAGATTTCGGAAAAGCATATCAACAAACTTTAATGGAAAATTTTGTTGAATTATAAATTCATTTTTGCAATTTGTTTCTTTATTTTTAATTTTAAGGTTTTAAAATAATTATTAATAAACAACTTTATATAAATTTAATATCAAATAATATGAGTTTCAGAACAGAACACGACACAATGGGAGAGGTACAAGTTCCTGCGGAAAAGTACTGGGGTGCACAAACACAGCGTTCGAGAACAAATTTCAAAATCGGCGAATCGGCATCAATGCCTCGTGAAATTATAGTGGCATTCGGCTATTTGAAAAAAGCCGCAGCACAAGCAAACAACGAGCTTGGAGTACTTCCGGAAGAAAAAAAACTACTTATCGAAAAAGTTTGTGATGAAATTATTGCAGGTGAACTTTTTGAACATTTCCCGCTTGTAATTTGGCAAACCGGCTCAGGCACGCAATCGAATATGAACGTAAATGAAGTGGTATCAAACCGCTCACACGTTTTGAACGGTGGAACTCTCGGCGAAGGTCAAAGTCCGATACACCCGAACGACGATGTAAATAAATCACAATCTTCAAACGATACTTTTCCGACAGCTATGCACATTGCGGCATATAAAATGCTGATAGAAACTACAATTCCCGGTATCAAAAAACTTCGTGATACTATATCCGCAAAAGCGGAAGAATTTAAGTCCGTAGTAAAAATCGGCAGAACTCACTGGATGGACGCTACTCCGCTGACACTCGGACAAGAATTTTCCGGCTATGTTTCGCAACTCGACCATGCAATAAAAGCAATCGAAAATACTTATTCTCATCTTTCGGAACTTGCACTCGGCGGAACTGCCGTAGGGACAGGAATTAACACTCCCAAAGGATATTCCGAACTTGTAGCAGGTAAAATCGCAAATTTAACCGGCTTGCCTTTCGTTACCGGTACAAATAAATTTGAAGGACTTGCGGCACATGATGCAATCGTAGAAACTTCCGGTGCTTTGAAAACCACAGCGGTAAGTTTAATGAAAATTGCAAACGACATCAGAGTAATGGCATCAGGTCCGAGAAGCGGAATCGGTGAAATTGTTATTCCGGCAAACGAACCGGGTTCTTCCATTATGCCGGGTAAAGTAAATCCGACTCAGGTAGAAGCGATTACAATGGTTTGTGCTCAAGTTATCGGAAACGATGCAGCAATTACTTGCGGAGGAATGCAAGGACATTTTGAACTTAATGTTTTCAAACCGGTTATGATATATAATCTGTTGCAATCTGCTCGTTTAATTGGTGATGCTTGTGTTTCTTTCAACGATAATTTGGCAATCGGTATCGAGCCGAACAAAAAAGTTATTAAAACTAATTTGGAAAATTCTTTGATGCTCGTAACTGCTCTTAATACAAAAATCGGTTACGAAAAAGCGGCAAAAATTGCAAAAAAAGCACACAAAGAGGGTACAACTTTACGTGAAGCAGCTATCGAACTTGGTTTCCTTACAAACGAACAATTCGATGAATGGGTAAGACCGGAAAAAATGATTGGTTCACTTGATTAAGGTCTTCTACCTTTTTAATGGAGCAAAGCCGTACTTGTAAAAACTTTGCAGACAGGGTTTTATATGAAAATTAATGCGGAAAAACTTTTGTATTAGTACTTAACCTGCATTATTCATAAACTTTCTATTACAATGCTGAACTGTACGTCATTATTAACAATCCTCAATTTTTATATTTTCAAAATAGTTTGCTATTCCTCAAATATAAAACTTTGCGGTTATCAATACTGACGCACATTTCAGCCTTTCATAACTAAAGTTTATGAATAATGCAGGTTAATTAATTAAAAAAGTGTTAATTTGAAAATGTAATAATCAATCAATTTTCAAATTAACACATTTTTTAATTAACTAAATTCAATCATTTTTAATAGTATTGTTATTATTTTCTCTTCTGACAAGTTCACGTTTCCACCTTCCGTAAACTTGCGAATATCTTGCTTCAATTTCTTGCAAAGGACTTGGTGCGGGCTTCATGGAAAGCGTACCTTCGGGGTGAATCATATAATAAGTCGGATATGCTCTGATATTATAATCTTTAAGAATGCGGTCGTCTTCGGGTGCGTAAAGAAATGTCCATGAAAATTGATTTTCAGAAATAAATTTAAGCATATCGTCATAACTGCCTCCTGTCCAAACGGTAACAACTTCCATTAAATCTATTTTACGCAGATACAAAGCTTCTACTGCTCCGATTTCTTTTTCACAAGCACTGTTTTTGTATTGGAAAAAATTCAAATAAATAAATTTTCCTGCAAAATCGTTAAGAATAAGAGTATCGTTTTCTTTATTTCTCAAATTTAATTCCGGAGCAATATTGCCGACAAGCAACTTTCCGCTTTTTCCCACAAAATCTCTTGCAATTTCTCTATGCAAACTGTATTCCGACTCGATAGAAGCCGAATTCATAACTTCTATAATTTCTCTTTTCATAAAATCATCTGTATAAAAATTTTTATAAAGACTTTTAAGAATAACATACTCTCTGAATGGCTCTTGTTTCAGCAAACTGTCTTCTTTTGCAATTTCATTTATTCTTGTCCATGATTCTTTATGCTTAATTGCGTTATAAAATTCTTTTTTAACATCTTTGTCGGCAATTTCATCAAAATAATTGTCGATAATTTTTTCAAAAGCATACTCGTAAGCAGGACTGTTATATAATACAGGCAAATCGGAAAAATATTTTTTGACAAGTACATTTTTATTGCGAAAATAAGTCATATATTTTATAACAGCATATTGATAACTCTTATATTCCTCAAAATAAGCATTTTCGATGCCCGGAAAACTATCATTTATTGCCTCAAGTACCCTGTTTGTTTTGGTAGGACTTATAACTCCTCTGTAATTTCGATAAAGCATATCCAAACTTTTATCGCAATAATAATCAAGTCTTCTTATTGATTTATTTAATTCCAAAGCGACTATATCTAAAGGTGTCATATAAAATTCTTCCACTTTGAAATAAGGATTATATCGGTCTTCTTCCGTTTTTACCATTTTTTTAGGCAACACAACAAGGTATTCTTTGCCGGGTTCGACAAAAATCAAACCTGCAAAAACATTCAAATCCATCATACACATCATTGTTTTCTGAATCGAAAAAGAAAAAACAAAATCGCCGCTTTCTTCAACTTTTGCAGTAGCGATTACTATCTTTTTTTTTGTTATCATATCTCTGTATGCCAATAATTTAAGCGTATCTTTTGCATAAGTTTTCGCATTGCCTCTTATAAAAGTTTGCTGTGCAAAACCTGTCGAAGCCGAAATCAAAATCAAAATCAAAATTGATATTATTATATTTTTCATTCGTATAGAATTAGGTTAAATGGTTAAAAATAAATTAATTATACCCATTTGTTTTTGTGTGAGATTATTAAAGCCCTCGATGAAAGTTTCATATTTCAAAATTATAAAATTTTATAAAATTTAAAATATTTTTATTGTTTTTATTATAAATAAACGTGTTTTAACGTTTTTCTGTTTTAATTTATCAAAAAAAAAAATCTATCTTTGTGTAAAAATTCATATCTCTGTTATTTTGAAAAAATTAAACATACTATTAATAAAATCCTATGTAGGACCTCTGATTGTAACTTTTTTTATTGCAATATTTTTTCTGTTGATGCAATTTTTGTGGAAATGGATAGAAGATTTTATCGGCAAAGGACTTGAGTGGACTTTTATTTTGGAAGTAATGGGCTATACCGCAGCAAGTCTTGTACCAATGGCATTACCGCTTGCCGTACTTTTGGCTTCTGTTATGACATTCGGAAACTTAGGCGAACATTACGAACTTACCGCCATGAAATCGGCAGGAATTTCACTGCAAAAAGTAATGCAACCGCTTATTATTATTATTACACTTATAAGTATATCGGCTTTTTTCTTCTCAAATAATGTACTTCCGCATACGCAACTGAAAATGGCTACCCTGCTTTACGACCTTACACATAAACGTCCGGAAGTGAATATAAAAGAAGGTGTTTTTAATAACGATATTGAAGGTTACAGCATAAAAGTCGGCAGAAAAAATAAAAATACGGGAATGATGTATGATTTTATGATTTACAATCATACTCAAAGAGTTGGTAATACGGAAGTTACACTTGCCGATTCCGGTGAAATAAAATTTACTCCGGATAAAAGAAATATGATTATCAGACTTTACAACGGCGAAAGTTTTACGGAAGTTTACGAACGAAAAAAAACAGAAAAAAAATATCCGCACAGAAGAGATATTTTCAGTAAAGAAACAATAATGTTCGACCTTTCAGGCTTCGATATGAAACACGTTGATGAGCAAATTTTCAAGAATAATTACCGTATGATGAACTTGAAACAACTCACTGAAATAACAGATTCTCTGAAAGAAATATACAATGTACGAAAAAAGAAAACAGGCAAAAGAATTATAAGTTATAATTATTTCAGATTTGAAAATAAAGTATTGAATCCGACCGATACCTCAGCTCTGCTCAAAGACAGTCTGCAAAAATATCATACAATAGAAAATATGCCGGTAATTATTGATTTGGATTCCATGTATGAAAATTTCAATAATTACAGAAGGCAAAAAGCCGTAAATTTTGCAAAAGATTACGCCACAAGAGCAATAGCCAATATCGAATCAAGCTCAAAAGATTTATATGAAAGAGGAAAATGGATAAGAAAACACGAGCTTGAATGGTACAGAAAGTTCTCATTATCATTTGCTTGCATAATTTTCTTCTTTATAGGAGCACCACTCGGAGCAATTATCCGAAAAGGTGGTTTCGGAATGCCGTTTTTGGTCTCGATACTTATGTTTATGATATATTATCTGATTTCCGTAACCGGCGACAAGCTTGTAAGAGAGGGTGAAATTCCTGTATTTATTGGAGCTTGGTTATCATCGGCAATACTTTTTCCGCTTGGTTTTTTTCTTACTTACAAAGCCACAAGAGATTCTGCATTATTGAGTACGGAAGCATATTCAAATGTTATTAAAAAAATTATGAAAATTTTTAAGTTCAAGAAAACAAGCAAGCAATAAAAAACAATTAACATTTCCGGAAAAACATTAAATTTACTATATTTGCAAAAGAATAATTTTAATAATTTTAATAAATATAATATGAAAGTACTTATTTGTATAGGACACGTTCCCGATACCACGTCGAGAATTAAATTTACCGATGATGATACGAAATTTGACACAACTGATATTCAGTATGTTGTAGGACCTTACGAAGAACTTGGTTTAACAAGACTCTTAGAAATAAAAACACAAATTCCGACAATGAAAATTACTGCAATAAACGTAGGACTTGTCGATACCGAACCGACTTTGCGAAAAGCTCTTGCAATAGGAGCCGATGAAGCAATAAGAGTAAATACGGAAGCTGTAGATGCGTTTACGGTTGCAAAACAAATATCGGAAGTTTTCAAATCAGGCGAATATGATTTTATCGTAACCGGTAAAGAATCAATAGATTACAACGGCGGACAGGTAGATGGTATGATTGCGGAATTATTAAATATCCCATCAGTTTCAGGTGCCGCAAAATTTGAAATAGACGGAGATAAAGCAATTATTGACAGAGAAATTGATGCAGGAATAGAAACTGTAGAAACAAGTTTCCCTTTTGTAACAAGTGCTCAAAAAGGTTTTGCAAAAGAGCCTAAAATTCCGAATATGAGAGGAATAATGCAAGCAAGAAGAAAAAAATTAACAATAATAGAACCTGTTGAACAAAATACAGTAACACAAACGGGAAAACATTATTTGCCGGAAGCAAAAGGTGCTTGCAAAATAATAGATGCCGAAAATGTACAAGAATTAGTAAGATTGTTGCACGAAGAAGCAAAAGCAATTTAAACAATGAACAATTTACAAATTACAATGAAAATAATTGTATTAAGATTTAATGAGTTCAGTCTAAAAAGTAGATTTTCTCGAAATCAGACCCTTAGGGTTTTAAGTAATAAGCTGTAAATCAAATGTTTTAATTTGTTAAATTTTGTCAAATCAAACCATAAGGGTCTTTTTATACCAAACTCTTTAATTGTTTTAAAAATATAGAAAAATGTCAATATTAGTATATACAGAAAATTGGAACGGAAAATTCAAAAAATCAACTTTTGAATTAATTTCCTATGCGAATGAAATCGCAAAAATGACGGGAACCCAAACTCAAGCCTTTACTATAGGTGAAGTTTCGGAAGAAGAATTAAAAAAACTCGGAAAATACGGAGCATCAAAAGTTTCGGTACTTGATGATGAAAATTTTAAAGATTTTTCATCACAAGCATATTCATACGCAATTTCGGAAAATGCCAAAAAAGAAAATGCAGAAGTTGTGATTTTCGGAAATAATTATTCCGGACGTGCCGTTGCTCCGAGAGTATCAGTAAAATTAAATGCTTCGCTTGGTGCCGGTGTCATTGCTTT
>JAOZMN010000079.1:0-1463 GCA_029934265.1 Bacteroidales bacterium | reverse complement strand
CGACATCAGTCGAGCCTTTTACGGTTCGCAAAAAAGTATTTTCAGGTAAAGCATTTGCAGATATAGAACTTAAAAACGATATTAAAGTAATTACTTTAAATCAAAATTCTTTCAAACTTATTGAAAATCCGGTGGAAATTTCAATAGAAAAAACGACTTGCAATTTACCCGAAGGTGCATATAAAGCAAAACCGATAAAAGTTTCAGTAAACAACGAAAAATTATCGGTAACAGATGCTGAAATTCTTGTTTCCGGAGGCAGAGGAATGAAAAGTCCCGAAAATTGGGGAATGCTTGAAGAAACCGCCGAACTTTTCGGTGCCGCTTTGTGCTGTTCTCGTCCGGTTACCGACTTAGACTGGCGACCTCACCACGAACACGTAGGACAAACAGGGAAAGTAGTAGCACCTAATTTATATTTTGCAGTCGGAATATCCGGAGCAATTCAGCACCTTGCCGGAGTAAACGGCTCAAAAATTATGGTAGTAATCAATACCGACAACGAAGCTCCGTTTTTTGAAGCCGCCGATTACGGTATAGTAGGTGATGCTTTTAAAGTTATACCTGCTTTCAACAAAGCACTAAGAGAGTTTAAAGAAGCTCAAAATTAAGGTCATATAATTTTCAAAGTAATCAGACCCTGCGGATTTTAAGTAAAACACTATAAATAAGACATTTATAGTTACTAATTTTTGTTAAATATAAACCCGCAGTGTCTTTTTAGACTAAAACAAATGTTTAATTTTATAATTTCATATCGCAAAGTTTTTGATATTAAAACCTTTAGAAACCCCGAACAGTTTATAAAGGAATTTATGGAACTTTATATCGGAAAATTAAACAATTCTTACATAAAAAATATCAAAAAACAAAAAACAAAAGTCAAATTTGAAGCACCACTCGGTCGTTTTACTTGGAACGCATGGAATTTATTTAATCCTGTAAGCAAAGGCGAAATAAAATTTACAGTAAAACAAGGAAAACCAAGAATACATATTCAATATAAATATACCGAATTTTTTATCGTAGCTCTATTATTAACACCTTTAATAATAGTTGCATTTTCACTCGGGCTTGCTTTTTGGGGAATTTTAATTTTTATTGCCGATTGGATTTTATTTTATATCGGAAGCAGAATAATATCTTCTTTCAGAATTACAAGTTATATTTCTGTTACAGCTCAAGAAATTAATAATATAGATGAACCTTCAAAAGAAATTCCCACTCCAAAATACGACCCTGATTCATATCTGAAAGAAGAATGGAGTTTTTTTGAACAAGTCTTTTTATGGAAAAGAAATCCAAAGGGATAATTATTAATTGACAATGAAACATGCCGAAAGTTGATAGTGTTTCAGTAAGAAACTGGGCTTTCAAAAGAAGAAATAGAAAACTTATAACTTTAATAAATTGAATAAAATAAATATAGTAACTCTTGGTTGTTCAAAAAATACAGTTGATAT
>JAOZMN010000427.1 GCA_029934265.1 Bacteroidales bacterium | reverse complement strand
AAAAATATACCCATTTACTTTCAAATGACCTCGATACACTGCTTCCCAATTTTATCGTATCAAGAATCAGAAAAAAAAAACTTTTTTATGATTCCCACGAGCTTTTTACGGAAGTTCCGGAACTTTATGAAAGAAATTTTAAAAGAAAAATTTGGGCAAAATTAGAAAGTTTAATATTACCGAGAATTAAGAATACTTATACGGTATGTAATTCTATTGCAGTTTTTTACAGTAAAAAATATAATATTGACATGAAAGTTGTTCGGAATATTCCGGAGGATACAATAAATATCGAAAATTATGAAATTCCGAAAGAACATTCCGACAAAAAAATAATTCTTTATCAGGGAGTTTTAAACAAGGGTAGGGGACTTGAATTTGCAATAAAGGCAATGGAACAAGTGGACAAAAGCGGAGTATTATATATTGCCGGAATCGGAGATATTGAAAAAAAATTAAAAAATTTAACTTCTGATTTGAATTTAGAAAATAAAGTAATTTTTACAGGGCGTTTGCCGTATAACAAACTTCTCGGACTTACCGCCAAAGCATACATAGGCTTGTCGATAGAAGAAAATATCGGATTGAATTATTATTATGCCTTACCAAATAAACTTTTTGATTATATAAGAACAGGAATACCCGTTTTATGCTCCGATTTTCCGGAAATGAAAAATATCGTGTCAAAATACGAAATCGGAAAATTAATCGGAAAACACGATGCAGGATATATAGCAGAAAAGATTAATATTATGATTAATGATACCAAAAAATATAAACTGTGGAAACAAAATATAAAAAAAGCATCTTTGGAACTAAGTCGTGAAAATGAAAATAAAAAATTAAAAATTATTTTTAACTTATAATATTTTTTTAACTTTGCGAAATATTATAAATCTTTCGGTAATTATCATACGAAATTAAAAAAATTAAAAAATGTTAATTTATATTATTCTTTTTGTTGTAGGTGTAGCCGTTTTGGCAGTTGCTACATTTTATTTATCGTCCAAAAGTAAATATTTGCGTTTGGGAGTGCAGGCTTTGTTGTTGATAATTGTAGCAGTACTTGCATTATCGCTCAAAAACGGAATACAAGAACCTATCGTATTTCAAGAAAAAAGTACCGCTCGTTTGAAAGCTTCCGTTAAGGAATTAATGGACATAAGAAAGGCACAAGAAGCTTATTTTTCGGTTTACGGAAAATATACGCCGAGCTACGACACTTTAATAAACTTCATAAAGCACGATTCTCTTATCGTAACAAAACGAATGGGCGAAGTACCTGACAGTACGTTCCTGAACGCAAAAAATAATATGAAAGAAGCTATCCGAATGGCAATAGAAGAAGGTGCACTATCCATTGATACTTTCAAAGTCAGTACATTAGACTCTTTATTTAAAAATTCGGAAATAGCAGATTTAGGAAAAATTCCGTATCTGAAAAATAAAAAATTCGATATGGATACGGCAAGTATTAATATCGGAGGTGAATTAAATTTGAAAATTACTCTTTTTGAAGCAACGGCAACTTACGGTATTATACTTGCGGGCTTAAACGAACAGTTAAGAAAAAATATGAGTCAAAAAGCTATCGACAACGACAGATACCCCGGTTTACGAGTTGGCTCACTTACAGAAAATAATAATAATCAAGGAAATTGGTCGAAAGATTTGGAAATAGAATAAAATTCTTCAACCTATAATTGTTAGTAACTATATTATAAAAATATTTGTAAAAAGTCAAGTTTAGATTATATTTGTACCGTATAATTGTCTATTCTTGACTTTTATCGTTTATATACAAAAAAAAAGCTATGAAAAACATTGCCCTTTTCAATGAAACATTCAGTATCAACAATACAAATACTTATGTACTCTCTTTGCAATTTTCTCAAAGTTCATATTCTTATTGTGTTGTTGATACTATTCGTAAAAGATACGTAGCAATTAAACATGAAAATTTTGAAAAAAACGTTATAGATAAATCTTATTCGCAAAAGATAAAAGAAATGCTTAGTTCTGATGCGTTTTTGAATAAGAGTTACAAAAAAGTAAATTTTTGTTTTGTTTCCGAAAAATCGACCATTGTACCCGTTGAATTGTTCGATAAGCAGAAATTAAAGCTGTATTATAAATATAATATGGTACTTAACGATTACGAAGAAGTACATTTCAACAAATACAATAAAGTAAATGCTGTCGGAGTTTTTTCATTACCATCTGAGGTTACGACCTTATTGGTAAATCAATTTCCTGAAATTCGTTTTTTTCATCAACATTGTCCGGTTATAGAAACAACTTTTATTGAAGTATTGCAAAGAAAAATAAAAACTCCTTATGTTAAAATAAATTTCAACGAAGGTTTTTTTGATATTATAATATTAATGTCCGGAAAATTAATACTTTCTAACTCGTATAAATATCATACAGAGAGCGATATAATTTATTATATTTTGAATATTGCGGATAAGTTAAATATCAATAAAGCAAAATCCGATTTTGTTCTTTCCGGAGACATAGATGAAACTTCCGGTATTTATAAAAGTCTTAAAAAATATTTGCCCGGCATTTATTTTGCAGAATTGGTTCAGGATAATACTTATGTATTTTCGAGTATTCCTGAACATAAATTTGCAAATATTCTAAATATGACATTATGCGAATAATAAGAGGAAAATACAGAAGCAGAAAGATTAGACCACCGCATAATTTCAAAGCACGCCCCACAACAGACTTTGCCAAAGAGGGACTTTTTAATATATTGGAAAACAAATTTTCGTTTGAAGGTTTAAGAGTACTTGATTTATT
>JAOZMN010000078.1 GCA_029934265.1 Bacteroidales bacterium | reverse complement strand
AGTAACCAATGTGCCGGTAGAATGTGTAATAACATTACCTGCCGGACACCCTGATTTTCCTTCGGTTACACTCACAGGAACTACAGGCAATATTCCCGGTGAAAGTTCAATAGACTTTGAACTTGGCGGCTCTTTTAATATGACCCCGGCTGGGACTTATTCTTTTGATACCGAAACAAATATGACAGAAGATTACAATACCGCAAACGATAATGATTTACTGAGTATTGATGTTAATTTCCCGAAAATTGCAACTTATCCTTACGATGAAGATTTTAATTCCGATGACGGTTGGTGGCGAGCAACAGGGGATAATCCACCGACAAATAACGGGAGAAACTTCATTCATGGCACGCTTCCGGCATACTACCTAAATGGAGATGACGGAGAAGGGGACAGTTGGTATGTAGAAACAACGTCTAATGCTAAATATGATAGGATTTGGGTAGAAAGTCCCGTGTTTGATTTTACGACTCTGACAAAACCATTTTTATTTTTTGATTTAAAATATCAATTACGATACAGCGATTCATATTTTCGTGTCGATGTTTCAACAGACGGAGGTTCAAGTTGGAGCCAATTAGGACACTCAACCGATCCTAATTGGTATAACACATACAATTGGTGGAGATACGCTTATGACGGACAAACATCTTACGACCCCACAATTAATACATGGACAAGAATGCAACATAATGTATGCGATTATGCCGGTTTGCCATGCGTAAAATTCAGATTTTACGGCAGAGCATATTATGGTCCATCTGTATCAAACGATCAAAGTATGTTTGCTTTCGATAATTTTAGAATACAAGATAATTACACAGACGTTGCAATGCAAAATTTTCTATCACCCATGCAGGCAGATGAAAAATGCACTTATAATCCGGAAACCGGTAAAGTAGAAGTAACAATTTACAATGTAGATTGTGCCGACATTTTCGATGTTCCTTTAAAGTGCGATATTACAGGAGCATTAACACAAACATTAATCGGCAATGTTGATATTCCGGCTAAAAGTGCTGTTACATATATTTTTCCTGATGAAATTGATATGTCAGCCGTCGGGACTTATAATTTTGATGCTTATCATGAATTTGTGGAAGATCAAAGAACCGATAATGACCATATTTATAAATCAATAGATGTATATTATCCTAAAATTACTACTTATCCATACAGTGAAGATTTTAATTCGGGAGCTGCTTATTGGAGAGAAAACGGTTCTAATCCGCCGGAAAACAACGGTAGAAAATTTATACTTGGAGAATTGCCTTACCTTAACGGTCCGGATGACGAAGGTGATTCATGGTATGTAAAAACAACATCTTATGCTAAAGATGATAAGATTTGGGTAGAAAGTCCTGTTTTTGATTTTACCGGACTTACAAATCCAAAATTATCAATGATAATAAAATATAAATTACGATACAGTGATTCGTATATGCACGTAGAATATTCCACAAATGGCGGAAATAATTGGACACAACTCGGAACAAGTTCCGATTTTTACTGGTACAAAGGCGATGTTAACTGGTGGAGGCATAATTATGACTTGCCGGTTGATGAATGGGAATATGTTGAACATGAGCTTTGTAATTTGATTGGAAAATCATGTGTTAAATTTAGAATTTACGGAAAGGCGTATTATGGAATACTCGGCACTTCCGATTTTCGAGACCAAAGTTATTTTGCTTTCGATAACTTCTCTATTACCGATGCACCGATTGATGCACAACTTGTAAATATGGTAGGTTGTTACGGAACAAATTATGATATAGATGTAGCCGTAAAAAATAATAACAACACTTGCTTCAATTTCAAAACTACAGAAGATAATTTATGTGATAAAAGAGAGGCAAGAGCAGATATATTCTTTGATAAAAACACCTTACCTTCTTATGCTTTTGACGGCGACTCTAATACCGGCTGGAGAGATAACGGGCTTGAGAGTACTTGGTTAGAATATGACTTCGGACAAGGAGTTACAAAAACATTGACTAAATATAATATACTGATAAGCTCAACAGACAATACCGGTTTGCAAGCCGACGAACGTTACAATCCGAGAGATTGGACTTTTGAAGCATCAAACAACAGAGTAAACTGGATTGAATTAGACCAAATATACGGCGAAGACCTGACAAGAGATGTAGCCAAAGATTTTAGTTTTACAAATGTAACTCCTTATAGGTATTATCGTATCAGAATTACCGATACTGAATATCAAAGTACAAACAACCGTGTACATATAAGCGAGCTGAAATTATACGAAGGAGCAACCTTAATGACAACCGATTTCAGTGCTTCCGCAGGAAATAATAAGAACAGAAACAATGTAGCTTTCAAAGCATTTGACGGAAAGGCAGAAGGTGCAAATCAAGGTTGGGGCGACGACAGTGCTTTACCTCATTACTTAGAATATGATTTTGGTGCGACACAAGTGGTTGCCGGCTACGCAATTTATTGTAGCAGTTCACAATGGTCAGGCAGTGAAAATTACAATCCCAAAACATGGACTTTTGAAGCTTGGGACGGAACTTCATGGGTGGTGCTTGAAACAGTAACCGATGCTCTCATAACCGTCAACAAATGGAAAAAATTCGCTTTTACAAATTCAACCGCATATTCAAAATACCGATTAAACATAACTGCTAACGAATCCGGTAAGAATACTCGTATTACAGAACTTCGTTTATATGAAGGTTCCACAATTCCGGTTCCCGATGATATAACTCAAATTACATTAGATTATGATATTGATGGAGTTACCGGCTCAACAACTTACAATGCTCCTGCCGATTTCACCGCAATTACACCCGGCAATACCGAATGGATAACAATACCTAATGTACTTGTACCAAACGGTCTAATGCTTGGAACAAACCTTGCAACAGGAGGAACAGCAACAGCAAGCGGTTCGCACAGTGGAGGAAACAACGACCCGAGTAAAGCATTTGACGGCGATTACATAAACGAAGGTTGGGCAAACGATAATGTTATGCCTGCATGGTTACAATATGAATTTCCGGCAGCTACAATTATTGATGCCTATCGTTTTATATGCAGCAGCTCACAACTTGGAAGTTGGAACAGTGAATATTACAATCCTAAAACTTGGAAATTTGAAGGCTCGAATAATGGAAGTACTTGGACATCTCTTGATGAGCAACAAGGAGATAACATAACACAAAATCAATGGGCAACATATAGTTTTCAGAACACTACACCTTACAAATACTATCGAATTTTTATTGATTTTGTAGAAAAGTATACAAAGACAAGAATTACCGAATTAGAATTATATAATGCAGACGTTTCAAGCACAGTTAAAATTTGGTCTTCTTTACCGAACGGACAAGCAGACGAAGTTGTTTTTAACGATAAACTGTACTTGCGTGATGTTTCAACTTGGCCTACTTGTAACGACCACTGTTCGGAAGCCATTAAAATAGAAAATGTTGTAACACAAGCATCGAGTAATAACAATGCAACACCTGACGTAGCGGAAGACCCGCCGTTTTGTTCCGCAAATAAAGATAATACGGTCTGGTACACATTTACAACAAATTGCACCGGTGGTGAAGTAACCGTAACTTTCCAAAATATTGAAAGTGAAGACGGAATACAAGTTTCAGTTGAAAAAGTAGTCGGAGACCCTTGTACTCCCGGCGATAATGTAAATATTTTCTGCCAAAAAGACCCGATAACTAACATGAATGACCCTTTTATCTGGACAGGAAATCTTGACCCCGAAGAAACCTACATGATAACTATCGACGGTTTCGGTAATATAACTACCGATTTCGAACTCGTTTTGGAAGGAAACGTGGCATTTGACCCCGTAAATGCCATGACAGGAAATTACACAATAAATCCAAACGGAGATGAATTTACAAATCGTATTTTTACAAGTTTCCAAAGTGCAATGGACAGCCTTAGAAGTTTCGGAGTACAAGGTCCTGTAAACATAAGTGCCCTTGCCGAAACATATACCGAGCAAATCGACCTTGGAATAATATGTGGTTCAAGTGCCGTAAATACAGTTACTTTTACCGATGAATGCGAAACTTGCGAAGACGTTAAAATTACTTATGATGCTCAAACAACTTGCCACCCCCGACATGATAAAGTATTATCTTTTAATGGCACCGACAGTTACGTACAACTACCGCAGATACAAGCATTAAACACTGATTTTACAATAGAGTTTTGGGTGAAAAATGCAGGAGGAAATGCTACAACAGACAGAATAATTGGTCTTGATAACAACGAAATGGATATTGGAATTAATGCAGCTAATCAACTTGCTTTTTATTTTCCCGAAGCAAGCGTCGGCTGGCGAACACACGCTAATTTATTATTATCGACAGGAGTTTGGCATCATGTAGCATTGATTTATGAAGGTACTAATATTAAAGTATATATTGATGGAGATGAACAATATGCACTTGCAACGCCTACTACTGTAAATGTTTTATCCGAAAAATGGCAACTCGGACGAGATTACAACAGTTATTCTTACGGAGCTTTTGAACTTGACGAACTACGAATTTGGAGAAAAACTCTTTCAGTTGTAGAAATTCGTAAAAATATCTGTAACACAATTAGTGGCAACGAACCTTCTCTTGTTGGTTATTATAAATTTGAATCCGAAAGTTATGAAATAACAGATGAAACAATATATAAAAACCATGGTACTACACAAAATATGACAGTCGGAACAGGCTGGGTATCGCAAACTTTGGAAGATGCAAACAACGTTTCACAATCATGCGAAGCCAGAGGCGACAAAGCTATAGATTTTGATGATATTAACGATTATGTAATAGTTCCCAATGACATTTCTCTTGATGTAGATAACGGAAGTTTCACGGTAGAAGCATGGATTTACCCTGTTTCAAACGGAGGTTATCAAACCATTATTGGAGACAGAGGAAGTGGAAGCTGGGGATACTATGAAGGTTATAATTTACAAATTTATTCCGACAAAACCACATGGCGAATTGATGAATCCGGTATTGACGATGATGTTTCAAACAGTGCTAAATATTGTGATAATTGCGGAAGACAGTATCCTTTAAACAAATGGTATCACGTAGCAATGGTTTACGATACCGTTGTAAATCAATTAAGATTTTACGTTGATGGTTCTGTCGATGGAAGCGTAAATGTTCCAGACACATATCAAAGTATTGATAATAATCTTCCGCTTGGCATAGGTGCTGAAATTTCAAGCAATGGAATTGCCGGAACAACTACCGATTATTTCAACGGAAAAATAGATGAAGTAAGAATTTGGAAATATGCAAGAACTCCAATACAACTACAACAAAACATTTGCACACCATTAACAGGGGCAGAACCTAATCTTATAGCATATTACCCGATGAATAATGATGCCGGAACAACAATGACCGACGAATCCGCAAATACAAATGACGGAACATTGACAAACAGTGCATATTTTGTACCCGCCGACCCGTATGATAATTCAAATTCTTCTACAACTTGCATTGCCGGTGGAAATACTGCACTTAAATTCGACGGAAACGATGATTATGTCGTTCTTTCGCCTGATATTCCTGCACTCGGCAACACCTTTACCGTAGAATGTTGGGTGAAACATGACGGTACAGATGGTGCTCATGACAGAATTATAGGAACAGAGGGTGATGAATTTATTTTTGCAAAAGATGCAAGCGGAAATTTAAGATTTTACACACCGGAAACATACTGGGAAGTAGGAGATTATCATTTGGAATACGATACTTGGACACATATTGCGGTTTCTTACGATGGAACCGAAATAATTTGCTATGCAAACGGAACTCCGATTTTCAGACAAACGATTGCAACAATAGATATTATTTCAAAAACTTGGTATCTCGGAATGCGATATATGCCGGGTGCAGAGTACGGAAATATGACTCTCGACGAAGTCCGAATTTGGGACGATGCCCGAACTATTGAAGAAATAAACGACAATATGTGTGCCTCGCTTACCGGAACAGAAACTGATTTAGTTTCATATTACGATATGGAGGGCGGAGTAGGAACAAATACTACACTAACCGACAAAGCAACAGCAACACAATATACAGGAACTCTTACAAATATGTTCCCTGTCGCCGGTTCTTCCGATTATAAAGACGGAGATATATTTTCAAATAATGCACCTATAAATCCGGCATATATTCCTGATGCAAACTACACTTTAAAGCTTACGCAAACCAACTGGGTAACTTTCGACGGTATTACTTTTGAAGCAACTTCACCGGACATTGCAAGAGCATTAGTTCTCGACCATGCCGAAAATGATATTTTTACAAATTGTAAATTTACAGGTCTCGAAAACGCCGACAACAGCGATACAAAAGCACTTGTTTATTCCGTAAATGACACTGATGTCGATAGTTTGCAATTTATTAACAATGAATTTAAAGGCGGAAGCATAGGTCTGATTTATGAAGATACAGATGGAGGAGACGAAAGTGAAAACACAATTATCACCGGAAATACATTTACAAATCAATCAACAGGAGCGATAAAACTTGTAAATCATGTCAGTCCGACCATTAATTCCAATGAAATTATCACAAATTCCACAAGAGATGATTTTATCGGTATTAATATTAAAGATATAACAGGAATCGGCGGAGGAACTCCGAGTGCAATGTCGCTTCAAGCAAATATCCTGCAAGCCGACGATGCAGACGGAACCGGAATTTTAATAGACAACTCAACCGCAACTGCTTCAGACGGTGCAGATATTGTAAACAACATGATTTCAATAGGAGAAGACAATCAAAGTTTCGGACTTCAAATGCTCAACGGAAGCAGTTATCAAAACATACTTTTTAATACAATAAATGTTTCTTCGACAGATGCGACAAGCGAAGTTCTTAAAATTGATAACATAAGTGAAACAAATATCAAAAATAATATTTTCTCGAATTACAATTCCGGAAATAATGCAGACGGTTATCAAGTTTACTTGAGCAACTTGGGTGCAAATGTAATTTTTGATTACAATAATTTGTATTCAAATTCAGGAACAAATATAAAAGCATTTGAAATGGGCGACAAAACAAATCTTTCTACTTGGCAAACCGGTTCGGGTGGTGCAAACAGCAAAAATATCGACCCTGATTATAATAATATTCGCAATATTCCGGATTTGCATATAAAAGCGGCGGCATTAAAAACAGGTACGCCGATAGCCGGAGTTTTAACCGACTTCGACGGTGAAACAAGAGACGCTGTTACACCATACATCGGAGCAGACGAATATCTCGGACTTGTTTCGTGGACAGGTGCAACCGACAATGACTGGAACAACACAGGAAACTGGAGTAGCGGACAAGTTCCGACAAAAGGAACCTACGTTGAAATCACAAATACTCCGGCAAAACCGGAATTTCCGGAAGTAAACAACGCAACGTCCAAACTTGCAGAATGTTACGATTTGTCAATAGCCGCAAATTCACATTTATATATCGAACCCGATAAATATTTAACAGTTTGGGGTGATTTTACTCAAAATGGAGAATTTGTTTTGAAATCCGGCGACATTGCAGGAAAAGTTCGTAATGCTTCTTTCATACAAAAGAAAAATGATGCAATAAACGGTAAAGCGGAATTATTAATAAAAGCTGATAACTGGCATTATTTGGGAACACCGATAACTACAGCACCCGGACTTGGTTCTAATTATTTTTCATGGGACGAAACCGTAAAAGACCGCTGGTTTCAAAACGATTTCGTGGACTGGGCAACAGGTAAAACCAAAAATTACATAATGGGGTGGACTGCTGCCGGCGTAATGTCTCCAGGAACAGGTTATGCTTATTTACCGCCAGGTGTTCAAACTAATATTTTTGACGGAACTTTCAACAACGGCGATATTACGATTAATTTATCTTATACAGATATGGGAGGCGATGCGACACAAGATTTATTTGACGGCTGGCATCTTATTTGCAATCCGTATCCGTCCACATTAGACTGGAACTCAGAGGGTTTAATTAAGAAAAATATTGACAATGCAGTTTATGTTTATCAAGATATGGGCGACAGCGAATTTAACAATTACAAATATTATATTATCGGAAATAACCACCCTTATTCTTCGATAACCGCAAACGGAAAGGGCTCGTGTAAACTTGCTCCGATGCAGGCAGCATTCGTAAAAACAAGCATTGATGCTCTGGCAGACAACGATTTAGACGGAAATCCGGACGGTGCTTCAATTACATTTACAAACGATGCCAGAGTTCATTCGACACAGCAGTTTTACAAATCCGGTGAAGAAGAAATTGTCCCGAATTTGATACGATTGCAAGCCGAAAGAAACGGAATAACCGATGAAACCGTAATTCTGTTTATCGAAGGTGCCGATAAAAACTACGATGGTCGTTATGATGCAATGAAACGTTATTCTACTTCGAGTAAAGTACCGCAAGTTTATTCAATCACACCTATTACCAAACTTGCCATCAACACTTTACCCGAACTTACGGACGGACTTGTCGTTCCGATAGGAATAGTTGCAAATCAGTCGGGTAAATATATTTTCTCTGCAACCGAACTTAATTTGGAAGCCGGAACTACTGCATATTTTATCGACAAAAAAGAAAATCGAAGAGTAAATATTTCCGATGGGAAAACTTACAAAGTAGCACTCGAAAAAGGTAATTACGACAAACGTTTTGAAATAATTTTCAAACTCGAAAAATTACTTGAGGAAGAAATAACTTCCGATACGGAACATATTTTGAACGAAAACGTACTTATTTATTCTTTCGATAAAAATATACATATTGATATGCAAAACGTAAAAGGCATTAAAAACTTTATCGAAATACAAGATATGCTCGGCAAGACTATCGTAAAAAGAAACCTTGAAGCCGACAGGACGGAAATCCCGATGAGCAAATTTTCATCAGGAAATTATATCGTAAAAGTAATAACTGAAAATAAGGTTTACGACAGGAAAGTGTTTGTGAAGTAAATTGAAATTTGATGTAAGAGTTCAGTCTAAAAAGTATATTTTTTCGCAAGCAGACCCTTAGGGTTTTAACTAAAAAACTACAAATCAGACATTTAGATTTATTAAACTTTGTTAAATCAAACCCTAATGGTCTTTTTATACCGAACTCATGTAAAAAATTTCCGGTTTATTATAATTATTATATAACTTTGCATAATATTTAACTTAAAATTTTTATTGATATGAAAAGGATAATAATAATTTTTATTGCTTTATTTGCGACTTACGGTGCTAATGCACAGTTTCAAGTCGGCGTAAGAGGAGGAGGAAATTTTGCCAAAACCACAAGCGATATGCCTAATTATGATAATAATATGGTGTTTCTTCCCGGAATAAATGCCGGAGTTGTCGTAGAAAAAGGACTTTTACCTGCAATTACACCTCTTATAAGTTTAAATTTGCGTATAGAAGCCGATTATTCGCAAAAAGGTACTAAAATTAAATATAAAGACAATCTCGTTTTTGGTGATGCAAGTTCTATAAATCAAATTACATATCTCGAACTGCCTGTTTCTTTGAAATTAAAAATCGGGCCGGTTTATGCTTTTACGGGACCACACATTGCTTATGCCGTAAGCGGAGTATCTAAAGTTAAAGATTTACCACGCGATTTACCCGATACAGAAGAAAAAATTGATTGGGACAAAACAGATAAGCGTTTCGATTACGGAATACAAGGCGGAGCAGGATTTACGTTTTTAAATATTGTACCTATGGTACAGCCTTTTGTGGAAGTAAGATACATACTCGGACTTGCCGATTTAAACGGTTCGGAATCAACTCCTCTTACTCCTAATGCGATAAATGTTAAAAATAATGCGATAACAGTTTCAGTCGGGATTTTACTCGGTAAAAAATAAGCATAATTTTAAGCAGGAAGTTCACTTTGTGTGAACTTCCTGCTAATTTTTGTATTGTGAAAATCTTACAAATAACGAACAAAATACCGTATCCTCCCAAAGATGGCGGTACGGTTGCAGTATTGAAACTTGCCAAAGGTTTTACTCAAATCGGTCATCAAGTTACGATATTATCTTTGAATACCGTTAAACATTACATTTCACCCTCCGTTTTTTCCGGTATAAAAACAAAAAACATAAAAATTATCGGATACGATATAAATACCGATATAAAAAGAAGTAAATTAATCTCGAATTTTTTATTTTCCAAACTTCCTTACAATGCTCAAAGGTTTATTTCCAAAGGCTTTGAAGCACTCATCATAAAAATATTAAATGAAAATAATTTTGATGTTGTTCAATTTGAAGGACTTTATTTGCTTCCGTATATTGAAATAGTCAGGAAAAATACAAATTCTTTAATTTCGTTCAGGGCACATAATATCGAACACGAAATTTGGGAACAAAATACTCGTTTTGAAACAAATTTTATTAAAAAAATATACATTGCAAATTTGTCCCGAAGAATTAAAAAATTTGAACTTTCATTTATAAATAAATACGATGTTGTTATCCCGATAACACAAC
>JAOZMN010000426.1 GCA_029934265.1 Bacteroidales bacterium | reverse complement strand
ATCGCTGAATTGTTCTTTTTGTCGCCATAAAACGCTGTCCGGCAAATACGGTTTTTCTTTTGTATCAAATGCTTTACGCAGAATATATTTTTCGGGTTTTCCGGCTTTTTTATCCTGTTTTTTGTCTTCCGGTCGAATTTTAAACATATTATCGAGAAAATCTTTGTCCAAAAACGGAACTCTTGCTTCAATACCGTGTGCCATAGTCGATTTGTCGGCTCGCAGACAGTCGGCTGTAGATAAACGTTGCATTCTTTCGATAGTTTCTTTTTGAAAATCATCGAGACTTGGTGCGTTTTCAAAATATAAATATCCGCCGAAAAGTTCGTCTGCACCTTCGCCGGAAAGTACCACTCGTATATCCGTTTCCGAAATTGCTTTTGACAAGAAATACATTGGTGTAGAGGCTCTTATGGTAGTAACATCGTAAGATTCCAAATGCCAAATAATTTTTTCAATGGCTTTAATACCTTCTTCTTCTGTAAAGTTTACTTCGTGATGTTCTGTTTTCAGAAAATCGGCTACTGTTTTTGCGGCTTTTAAATCCGGTGCGTCTTTCAGACCTACCGAAAAAGAATGTAATTTTTGCCCTGATTTTCCCAAAATTCTTGCTGTTATAGAAGAAACCAAACTTGAATCCAATCCGCCTGATAATAAGACACCTACGGGAACATCACTCATAAGTCTTTTTTTGACGGCTTGCGTTAGTTTTTGTCTTATAAGTTCATAATCAACCGGTTTTACGGCAGTTTTATAATCTTCCCATTCCGGTTTGTAATATTTTACAAAACCTTTTTCGTGAGTATAATAATGTCCGGGAGGAAAGGCATCAAAGGATTCGCATTTGTCGGAAATTGCTTTCATTTCCGAAGCAAAATACATACTTCCGGCTTTATCGGTTCCGTAGTAAAGCGGTTTTACTCCAATCGGGTCTCGTCCTGCCATGAATTTGTCGCCGTCTGTAACGACAAAAGCAAAAACTCCGTCAAGCATATTGCAAAATTCGGTTTCGTATTTTTCGTATAATTTTACTATTACCTCGCTGTCGCAACTTGTTCTGAAAGTATATTCGCTTAATAAAGTATTTTGCAATTCTTTGTGGTTGTATATTTCGCCGTTATGTATCACATAAGCGTCTTGTGTTCCTTGTATCGGTTGAGTTCCGGTTGTCAAATCAATTATTGACAATCTTTCGTGATGCAGTACATGACCTTTTTCGGTTATATGAATACCGCTTTCGTCCGGACCTCGATGACTCATTTTTTTGGACATTTTTGTTGTTTTTTTAAGGTCTTTTGCTTTTGTTACGAATAATATTCCACACATATCTTTTAATTTTAAATTGTAAGTAAAATGATAGTTTTTTGTAATGATTTGTTAATATTTATATTGCAAAAGTAATAAATCGAAACATTGTTGCAAATTTATTTTATAATTTATTATAATTATTTTACATTTGCTTACAGAAAGTAAAAATATTATACATTTAACTTATAAATTGTAAAATTATGGATAAAAAGAGGCAGTATAAAATTCAAATTGACAGTTTAGACGAACGCATATTGAATATACTTATGAAAAATGCCAGAACTCCTTTTTTGGAAGTCGCACGAGAATGTGGCGTGTCGGGGGCTGCCATACATCAACGCATCAAAAGATTAGAAATGTTGGGAATTATAACCGGTTCCGGATATTTGGTGGAACCGCAAAAACTCGGCTTATCGACTTGTGCGTATATGGGAATATTTCTCGAAAAAGCAAGTATGTATGAAAGTGTGGTAAAACAGCTTAGAGAAGTTCCCGAAATTGTAGAATGCCACTATACAACAGGAACTTATGCAATATTTATCAAAATGTATGCACGAGATAACAACCATCTGCGTGAAATACTTACCGATAAATTACAACAAATCGGCGGTATTACAGGAACCGAAACTTTTATATCGCTTGAGGAACGTTTTAAAAGACAAGTATCTTTGGAATAAGCCAATCACTTTACTATGGCATAAATGGCATAGGCAGTGTCCGACCGAAAACTCTGTACTTCTTGTTATACTTACTTTTACGGCAAATTTCATACTTGAATGTAATGTCATTTTTTAGTCATTTGCTTCGCTGTTATTTATTGTCATTTTTGTAACATTTTGAAAATGACTACATAATGACAATTATTGACTATGAAATGACAAAAGATTCAAAACTTAAATTTCATTTAAAGACTTGAATAATAGTTACTTTAGAGTTTTCGTTCATGCAATAGGTATTGATAATATTAAATAAAGTCTCAATTTTTAGTTTTAAATATCGGAGTTTACTATTGTAAATTAGGATTTTAAAATAACGTCGTAATTTGCACTATAAAAAACGCCTTTTTCGCTATATGTCTGAAATACGGCGTTGTACCGATAAACAGGTCTTCGACCTTATTTAATTATTTTACTTCCAAATTCTTCAAATTTTTCTCCGCCTATAGGAAGATATTTTTTCTTGCCGTTTGAAGCGTTCATTATACCGCTTATATACAAATAAATCGCAATTACATAAACTCCTCCGATAACAAAAGTCGGGATAAATGAAGGCATAAAAAAAACGGAAAACCAGCTGAAAATATGTACTGCTATATACGCTGCTATTACTACTGCGTTTACTCCTACGGATTGTCGTAAATGAAACGTATTAAATTCCGTTTTATTTTTATCGTACATTATAAATGCTATCACAAATCCGACAGGTCCGAAATATGATATTATTGAAATGGTTTTATCTTCGGTATTTTTCATGTTTTTAAGTGAAATTGCTTTATTAAAAAAATATTTTC
>JAOZMN010000077.1:232-10564 GCA_029934265.1 Bacteroidales bacterium | reverse complement strand
TAAAATCTTTTACTTTTACAGATGTTTCCGGAAATTTCAAATTCACAAATTCTACCGGAGAAAATAAATATTCTTACGTAATAGAAAGGGATAAATTAACAAAAGGAAGCGTTTATTACATAAGTGATTTAAAAATAAATTGTAAAGACAGCGTCAAAACCAAAGTTGAATATATTGAAAAAAACACAACTACCTACAAAGGAACAGTAAGACCTATCGAAAATGTATTTTTTGAATATAATAAGTCCGACTTGACCGGAGATGCAAAAATCGTGTTGGACAGAATAGTAAAATATTATGAAGAAAATAAAAATTGTTTGATTTATTTGAATGCGTTTACCGATAATGTCGGAGCCGACAATTACAATATGCACCTCAGTCGTCAAAGAGCAAGAGCAGTAATGTTTTATCTTATAAACAACGGAGTACAAGGCAAAAATATAAAAGCACACGCCGAAGGAAAAGAAAATCCGTCAGTACCGAACAGCAATAAACGTTCTCGTGCCATAAACAGAAGAGTGGAAATAGTGGTAATGAAAGGGAAATAAACAAATTACAATAAACAATTTACAATGAATAAATTACGTTTTTTTTCAATGTCTTGAGTTTCCTTAAAAATAGTTCAACAAGTAGTTCAAGTGCCTGTTTTTATGAATATTGTAGCATTTTACAAGTGGAACTTCATTTATTTAATGAGTATCCTCAAAATATTTAAGTATTTTTGCTATAACCCTTGTATTATAATGGATTGAATACAATTATTGATAAAATCTATAGTAAAATAAAGAAAAAACGATATGTCAAAATAAAAATTAAGGAAACTCAAGTTTCAATGTAAATTTGACAATTAGTAAATAGTTTTTATATTAGCAAATTGAAAAATAAAATAATTAAGAGATTTTAATATTTCTTAAATAATTATATAACATGAAAATATCCAATAAATTAATATTAGCGTTTGGTGTACTTATGCTCGGTATGATTATAAATGCCCTCATGATAAATTATACTGTAGAAAAAAACAAAGAAATAACCGAAAAGTTTTTGAATACTTATCAACCTTCCGCAGAAAATCTGCAAAAACTTTTCAATATGACAGGAGAATCCGATGTACTTATTAAGAATTGGGTAAATGAAATTCCACAAGGAACTCCCAAAAAAGTAAAACTTGAAAATTTGCACACAAAAGATTATCCGGAACTTATAAAAACAATGAAACCCATAATCGAACGCTGGGAAGCAAAAGATACATTATTTTTTAAAGAAATTCAATTAATGATAGACACTTTGTTTGTCATGCACAACGAAGTTCAACAAGGGCTTGTTTCGATGGAAGACTACAACGACCCGATGAATGCTTTTATGTTTGCCGGACAAGTAGATACAGGCGGAGATATAACTGTTTACTACGAAAACGTACAAGAAAAACTATCCAAATTGCTCGAAAATTTCAATAAAATTGTTGCGAAATCTAATGCAGACATGAAAAAATCTTTTGAAGATTTACGTTTTTTGATTTTTTCCATGACTTTAATTCTCGCAATTGCACTTCTAATAATTGCGTTTTTTACGATACGTTCTATCGTAAAACCGATGACTTTTATTACAAAAGTTACAAGAGAAATGGGTAAAGGTATTTTACCCGAAGAAACTCTCGTTGAGAAAAAAGACGAAGTCGGAACAATGGCAAAAGCCCTGAATGCCTTAGTAGATTCTTTCAAAAAAACATCGGAATTTGCCGGAGAAGTCGGGCGTGGAAATTTTCAAAGTGAATTTAAACCGCTTAGCGAACAAGATATTCTCGGAAATTCATTGATTTCCATGAGGCAGAGTCTGCACCAAGCAAAAAATGAAGACGAAAAACGCAGCTGGGCATCAAACGGACTGGTAAAATTCGGAAGCATTATTGATGACAGCACTGATGAAAAAAAATTCGGACAAACGGTTATTCAATTTTTTATAGAATATCTTAACGCAAATCAAGGACGAATATTTGTTTATAATGACGAAGACCTTAAAAATACTCATCTTGAAAACTTGGCAAAAGTACCGGCAAATAACAATCAAGCTGAAATAAATAAAAATTTTTTCGGAGAGGATATTTTAAAATCAACAATAAAAAAACACAAAACTGAATATTTCAGAATAACTTCCGATGATAACAATGCTCAAAAACAAGCAGGTTCCGTACTTATAGTTCCGCTTACCGTTGAGGACGAATATATCGGAGTAGTTGAAATTTCATCACTTCGCCACTTGGAAGAAAACGAAATTGAATTTGTGGAAAGAGCTTGCGAACGTGTAGCTTCAAGTTTATTGCTTATCGTAACCGGCAAGAAAAGAGAAAAACTACTTTCACAACTTCAAGAAGCAAATGCTTTATTGAAAGAAAACGAAGAATTACTTGAACAAAAAGTAATAGAACGTACTGCCGAAGTTGTCGAGGCAATGGAAATAATCGAGGAAAAAAACAAGCATATTACCGGCAGTATTAATTATGCAAAAAGAATACAAGAAGCAATGCTTCCGCAAAATGATAAAATTGCAGAACAATTACCGGAATCGTTCGTACTTTTCAAACCGAGAGATATTGTTTCCGGTGATTTTTATTGGTATGCGAAACAAGACGGTAAAATTATTATCACGGCTGTAGATTGTACCGGACACGGAGTTCCCGGAGCATTCGTATCAATGGTGGGAAATTCATATCTTAACCAGATAGTGAAAGCAAACGGAATAACCGATGCCGATGAAATATTAAACAGATTGCATTTTAACGTAAGAAAAGCACTCAAGCAAGACGTGGAAGGAACAAAAAACAATGACGGAATGGATATGGCTCTTTGTGTTATCGACAAAGAAAATAAAACAGTTGAATTTGCCGGAGCAAAAAATCCTCTTATTTATCTGCAAAATGAAGAACTGACACTTATTAAAAGCGATAAGCACCCCATCGGAGGTCAGCAACGAGAGGACGAAAGACGTTTTACTAAACACATAATAGATGTTTCACAACCAACTACATTTTACTTATTCTCAGATGGTTATCAAGACCAAGTGGGAGGCAGAGCAGGACGAAAATACATGACAAAACGTTTTCGTAAATTATTGCAACATTTACATACCAAACCGATGTCTGTTCAAAAAGATAAACTTGATGTGGAATTACAAGAATGGATGTCCACAGGAAAAGACCACGAGCAAATTGATGATATTCTCGTTATCGGATTTAAAATTTGATAAAAAAGCGGGTTAAAAAGAGTTTTATCGCAACTATAATGGTAAAAAACTGTTCCTAATGGTTTAATTCTTATTAAATTAACTCCTTAGGAACGAAAATTAAATAACTTATAACTTTACATTGTTAATTTAATATTTGTTCCTTAGTTTTTTATGCCAAACTTTTCTTAAATTTCAGCTTGCTTACATAAATTTGTAAGCAAGCTGAAATAAGTCGAAAATATTATTCCATTATTAATACTGTATTTGTTTTTTCGATAGTTTTTCCGTCAAGTGTTTTTCCTTTTATTATATACGAATACATACCGAATTCTTCAATTTTTCCTGTTTTTTGATTTTTTCCGTCCCAACCGGTTGTTTGTAATTCTTCAAGCGAGTTTGATTTATATATCAAATTTCCCCATTTATTGTAAACACTGAATTGGAAATTTTCTTTCTTAAAATACTTACCGTAAATTCTTAAACACTTATCTTCTTCGGCTGTTGCACGAGGCGAAAATGTATTAGGAATATAAAATTCATTACCTTCCGCATAAATATAAGCAAGAGCAAAATAAGGTTTTGAAATTTTACGTTCGCTTATAATTCCGGAAATATTTACAAGTGTTTCTGCTTCATTTTTACCAACACCGGTATAAGTTCCTTCCGGATTTTCGGCTTCGGCAACTACAAGATTTTCAATTTGTGCCTCATCGTAATCTGTATCGAAACTTAATGCTATTTTTGCATCAAAATCATTACCGGAAAGTTCTTCTGCTTTCCAATATCTAAGCTCTGAAACTGCGGACAAATCTTCGTCAAATTCTATATTTGGATTAAAATTAATTACTTCAATTCCGACTGTCGGGTTGTCGCCTGAAAGTTCGTATAATTCTGCCGGTGCGTATTCTCCCTCTGCTCCAACAGGATATAATTTGTATCCTGTCCCTGTATTATAAAGCACTCCGCTGATATGAGAAATATCCGAGCCTTTTGTTGTTCCGGCTCCGGATTGCAATGTAAATGCGTAATCATCGGGAATTTCAACAATTCCGTCTTTTAATATTAAGCTGTCTTTTACGCCTGCATCGGAACTGAATATTTTTCGTCCTCCGGCATCTATTATTAAAATTCCGAATAATTGTCCGTTGTGAAATACATCTTGCTGTTCGGTTCCGTTAAGCAGAAAAATTCCACCTTTATCGGTATAAGTAAGGTTGTTTTTCCAATTTCCGGCTACGGATATAGTTCCGGAATTATGAATTTCGCCGGAATTTTCAAGATTCCCTGTTGCTGACAAAATCCCGCCCTTAGTAACGGAAATAGTTGCTCCGTTTACGGATAAAACTTGTGAAAAAGTTAGTCCGGATAAAGACAATAAAAATAAAAATAAAAGTATATTCTTCATGATGTTTATTTTTTAGTTGAGTTCAGTCTAAAAAGTAGATTTTCTCGAAATCAGACTCTTAGGGTTTTAAGTAACAAACTGTAAATTAAACATTTAGATTTGTCAAATTTTGTTAAACCAAACCCTAAGGGTCTTTTTATACCGAACTTTTAGTTTTTTTTAAATTTTTCAGGCAAATGCAAATTTGTTTTTACGGACTATTTGTTTCAAGTTTAAAACCTGCTCCTATTGTAAGGATTCCGCTGTCGTCGATATCAATATCTATGTGTTTGCAGGTTGCTCCGGTTGCTTTTATCCACGGTTGTATCGGGGCTTTTGTAATTCCGGGTATTAAAATAATGTCGGTAGCTGCCGGGATTACTGTTTGCGAACTCCAATTTAACGGCTTGTGCCAGTCGTCATCTATGCAACCGAGCCAGAACATATCATATCCGGCAACGGAAATTGTTTGTATTTCGTAAGCTCCAATATCTATATTACAGAATTTCTTTCTTTCATTAAAAGCAAAATCAAGAAGCAAATTAAGTCCTCCTGCAGAAATATCTGTTGCAGGGCCTTTGTCGAAACATGGTGAAGTGCTTTGTAATGAATAATCTATACCACCTACAAAAAGAGGGTCTAAATCTATATTATCCGTTCCTGCAAAGCCTCCTTGTATGTCGGAAAATGAAACTGTGGCAGTTCCTGATATTTGACCACTGCCTCCATTATTATTCCACATAATAGTGTTTTTAATTACAGGTGTTGAAGAATTAATAGATTGTAATCCAATACTTGAATTATTTGCAATAGTGTTATTTATAAACTCCGGCGATGAATCATCGCACTTAATTCCGGTTTCATTATTAATAATTAAATTATTCAATATTTTTCCCGCTGAAAAACCCTTAAAAGAGATACCTGCTTGTATGCCACCCGCAGTATTATTTGCCTCAATTAGATTATACTTTATTACAGGTGAAGAATCTTCCATATATATGCCTGCATATCCATTATTGGCAACAGTATTTCTACTTATTAATCCCTCTGATACTAAACCTTCAATCCCAACAAAAGTATTATTGGAAACAGTACTTTTAATAATAGTGGGATTAGAATCTGCAATATATTGTATTCCTCCTGCTATATTATTTGAAATATCACAACTGTCTATTGTCGGGTGGCAATTATTTATGGAAATTGCTCCTTCCATATCAGGCAGACCGTCAATTGTTGTAACTCGATTTGCATTTTCAATTTCACAGAATTTCAATAAAGATGGGGTGTTGCCCCCTGTATTGAAAATAATATTTCCCCAATTTCCTGCTGTTCCTATGCGTGAAAATGTAATCGGATTGTTTGTACCAGTAAAAGGTGCAGTTGCATCTGCGGTAAGTGTTCCTTTTACGTATATGTGTCCTGCATCGAAACCAGGGTTTGAATAATCCCAATTTGAAGCGGTTTTAGATTTAACATAAGTGTCCGGTAAAATATTTAGCGAATAAGTCGGTGGTACTATAAGTGAACCAAGTACCCTTACTGTATCGGCTGTCCATTGAACTGCCGTTGCTACTTTATCAAGGTTTCCAAGTACTTCGAGCGTGTGAATTACATTTACTTTGTACTCTGCTGTATTTGATGCTCCATCTGTAACTTTAAATGTAAACTCATCATTCGGATAAGTATTTTGCTTATAGTCATAAGTCCCGATATTAACATCTAAACCTGTAATTGTTCCGGCAGCAGGGTTTGTGAGAATGGAATATGTAACCGGTCCTGTTCCATAAGTATGTCCTCTTAAATAATCGGTATGAAGAATTGAATTTTTAGTAATGATTTTCATTGGAGCTCCGGGAAATTGCAGTGTTGCTCCGGATACCATTCCTTGTATTCCGTCTCCTGTTGCATCACCCGTCGTTACCCCTACTACTCTGTCGAAATGCCAGTATGAAATTAAGTCGGGATTGGCAGGATTCAATAAATGCCACATTCTGTTTTGAACGAGATATTGTGGTGCATAATTTCCGTAAATTGAAATTTCATCAATCTGACCGGTAAAAGCATTTGCAATTTCAATTCCTGAATTTGATGAAGCGGCTGTTTGAATAGCCGATGTTGTAATAGTATATTCGACAACAGGAAGTGAATTAAGATACATTTTCATGTCATTTCCTGATTTTGTAACAGAAATATGTGTCCATTTATTTATTACTACCGGTTCGGGTGAATTAAATGATTCTTTAACTCCGGCGTTTCCGTCTGTTACGGTACATTCTACTCTGTTGGCACTTTTAAGAATAATGGATATACCAAATGTTCCTGCGACAGATGCAGATTTGTTAAATATAGATTGAGGAGAACCGCTTGCTGTTGGTCTTATCCACATAGAAATTGTAAAATCATCTGCTCCGGTCGGTCCGTTGGAATTTACCATTCGTACATAGTCATCTACTCCGTCGAAATTAAGACAATTTCCAAACCCTGCAATTGGTGGATATATTATATCTCCTTGATATTCATAAGCTCCCATATCTACAATTTTAATATTTCCGGCATAAATTCTGGGGTTGTTGATAATATCATCATTGTCGCTTGTAAAACCGGGAAATCCTGCATTTATACATGGAGAATTATTTTGTAATTCCCAGTCGATATTTATAGCATCTAAAGTTTCGCCTGACCCACCAGAAGTTGCAGTAAAAATAGGGTCTGCATCAATATTAAATTGATACAAACCGGCATCTAAATTAGTATTACTTCCTATTTGAGATAATCCGCCTTGTATATCATTAAATTCAATAATAGGGTCGGAATCTGTATCATTAAGGTTTATTTGAGAACCGTCACTTGATGCAGTATTTCCCCAAATAATATTATAATAACACTTAGTTGCATTTGTATTGTTTATATTTATTCCGCCTCCTTTTGAGCCTGATTTATTATTGACAATAGTATTAAGCATTAAAAGTCCATTAGAAGTTGCATAATATATACCTCCGCCCAAAGCACTTTCGTTATTAGCTATTAGATTATTATAAATTGTGTCATTTGCAGTATGAGTATATATTGCTCCTCCTACATTTGCTTTGTTATTTATAAATTTATTTGCAAATATTGATAAAGCGGTACTTTTTGTATATAATGCTCCTCCATAAGTTGTTGCTTCATTTTTATAGAAAGTATTAAACAGTACTTCTACAGGTTTATCCGGAGTATTAATATATAATGCTCCTCCATTTTTATCTTCGCCACCCGCTCCATTGGCATTTCCATATTTTAATACTGAATAGGCTATCCAAGATGTGTCTTGAAATCCTGCGGGGGTAACATTATGGTCTATTCTGATACCTGCCCAGCCTGTTACTTTATCTTTTGCTGTAAAGATAATTGAATCCTGTGGAGTATTTTCTCCTACTGCTATAAATTGTCCGAGTACATTTAATTTATGGTGTCCTTGAAATTCGACATAAGTATCTTCATGTATTACAAGCAAATTATTATTGGGAATTATTACATCACCCCAAACTTTTACTGTATCAGCAGTCCAATCTTGGCTTAATGAAACATCTTGATAAACCCCTTTTACATTAAGAACCGGTACAAATTCAACATCGTAACTATGTGTTAATCCTCCTGCCTCAACTTGATATGTAAAATTATCATAATTATAAGTATTTCGGGTATAATTTGCATCTCCGGTTACGTTATCTGTAATATTTACTGCTCCTTCCGAACCATTTGTTATTATTGAATAAGTAAGTCCATCTCCATCAATATCATATCCGGGTAAAGTTCCATAATGTGTGTAATCTTTTTTGGTTACATAACGTAAAGGAGCTCCGGGGTCGCTCCACGCAGTTCCATTTTGCATGTTTGCATGATTTGTATTTACGGAATAATCGTAAACAGTTAAATCATGGTTCATATCGAAATTCCAATATCCTACAAGGTTTGCAGCTCCTCCTATCGGTTCGTTAAAATCTCTGTAAATTGCTTTTTTGGTACGAGCAATATTCCAAAGTCGAAGTTCATCAATTATTCCTTCGGTATGGTCGTCCGGAGCAAGTAGTCCGTTGTCGCTCATTACCTGCATATCCCATGTATTGGAAACATTGGGCCAAGCGGGTTCACCTGCGTTTTGATGTGTAACTTCTTCTTCTATACCATCAACATAAATACGTAGTCTATCATTTGCTTTGTCGGCAACTGCGGCTATATGATGCCATTCTCCGTCAATAATATCACGGTTTGTATAACAATTTCGTTCTATACTTCCGGAAGATTCCATATAATTAAAACATATTCTTCTGCGATGTCCGCTTCCGTCAGCTTGCGGATTGAGTGCATCGTCTCCGTTTACCCATATTGCCCACTGTGTAAAGTCTCCTGCATTTTCAACTTTTTCTACTACTACTCCGGACTTGTCATTCATAGGTATTTTTACCCATGCTTCGATAGTAAAACTATTTACTCCGGGATTTAGTACATTATCATGCGAAATAATTAATTCATCATCAAGACCATCGAAATACATTCCATAACCGAAACCTGCTACGGGCGGACTATTCCCGAGTAATGTTTGGAATGTTTGAGTTTCGCCATAAGACATATCATCTACATTTCCGGCTATTGAGCGTACATAATAAGTTGTACCGGGCAAAAGTCCGTTCATGGTAAGGGTATAAGAGCCTACTGCATAAGGAGATCCTGCTGGCGTGGTAACAGTGTTGTCATTAATTGTAGGACAAGGAGATGTACTCCAAAGCAAACCGATTTTATCAGTTAATATTCCGGGTGCAAATATCTCAACATCAACATTTGCTGAATTTTCAGTAATGGCTGTTGGTGTTCCTGTTGTTATTATCGGTGCTACATTTGCTCCGGTAAATACCCAGTTACTTGTTGCTCCGGTACGTGGCATATTGTGCATTTCGCCCGAATTACAACCAACAAAATCAATTACTTCATTTGGTAATAAATTGTTATTTGCTCCGGCATTTTCACCTTGGTCGAAACGATAATATCCTATTAAATTAAGCTCATCAAAGGAACTTATTATTCCAATTTCATCAGTTATTTCCGCTTGTGTTCTTTCATAATTCCAAATACGTACTTCATCTATTTCGCCGTTGAAAAAATTTATAGCAGGGTCTCCACCTATTTTCAAACTTTCTACTGCAAGAGTAGTACCGGTAAGAGTAGCGGCTGTATTTACCGAAGTTTGATTTATTCCGTCTATATATATATTAAATCCGGTTTCGTCTTTTATTCCGTTATAGCTAATTGCTACATGATGCCAATTACCGTCATTTACTGTATTTAGACTTTCTATAATAATAGTATTTGAGCCATCTTCAAACATTATTTGTATTTTACTTGTAGAAGACATTTTGACAACATATCCTTTCACTGCTCCGCTATGTTTACTTAAAATGGTCATATCCGCAACTGACGGGTTTGTTGTTTTTATCCAAAAATCAAAAGTGAATTTATCGTTATTATCAAAATCAAATTCATTTGTAATATCAGGGATTTCTATATAATCATCAGCACCGTCGAAATTAAGTGCGTTTCCGGGAGGTAAACCGGGCATTGACATTGGTGTATTCATTGTACCTACGGCAAAAGCAACTTGGTCATCTAACATAATATCGTTACGTTGTCTTGTAAAAGGACTTCCTCCTGCTGCGACTCCCTCAAATTGAGGCATCCAAGATGCTCCATTG
>JAOZMN010000077.1:0-222 GCA_029934265.1 Bacteroidales bacterium | reverse complement strand
AATAGCCCAAACCGCACATTGTTTCATCAAAACTTGCACCTTGCGGCGGGTTTGCTCCGTTCCATTGTACAGTTATATCATAAATGGAACCGCCGGACACCTCCTCGTCAACTACCCAAGTTAAATTTACTGCGTCCGCAATATTCAAAATTGTAGTTCCTGTTTCTGTTCCGTTGTCTGTAACATCAGGGTAAACTCTTACTAAATAATTATCGGCTACTC
>JAOZMN010000425.1 GCA_029934265.1 Bacteroidales bacterium | reverse complement strand
TGGTAACTGCACCGAGTGCTACAAACCTGATAGCATCTATATAACGAGAAAGCAGACTTCTAAAAAAAGGAAAAAGTCCGATTAAAAATCCTAATAAAATTGAAATTATAACGGCTTCCAAATATCCGAGAAAGTTTAAACGAAGTGAATAGAATATATGTGTTAAGAATGATTTTTTACTGCCGGTTGATTTTTCCGTAAACATTTCGACCATACCTTTTGCAACGCTTAAAGGGGAGGGTAGAGTCGATTTTTTTATAATTCTACTTGTAAAACTTGCATCGGCTCTTATAAAAATAGTGCCGTCGTCCGTTTGGTTTTCGACTGTTGTTTCTCCGATTTCTTTACTTACGGAAATTATAATATTGCTTTTTTTATTTAAGGAATCCGTTACCGAAACGGTATATTCTCCGGAAGTAAGTTTGCTTATTTTGGTTCCGTCTCCGTTTCCGGTAAGTTCTTTTTTGTAATTATCCGGACCTGTAACGGTGTAATTATACGGAGCAGTTCCGTCTATGGCATTAAATTCAATAGATGGTCGATTATATTCTTTGGTTAGTGCTATCCATATCAGCATAAAAAATATAAATCCGGACAGCAAAATAACTGATGACAATTTCTTGGAAATTTCTCCTTGAAGTTTAAAAAGTTCTTTCATATTAATTTCAGTTTAAATTCTACCGGCTAAAATAACAAAAAATACTTATTTCACATTATTTTATTTAAAAATAAGGTTTGCTACCTGTTTTATGGAGCAAAAACCTTAATTCTCAATAGTTTTCATCAATAATTCTTCAAAACCGGGATAAGCCGGATATGTAAAGCTTGAATTTACAATATTTCCTTCGGGGTCGATAAGTATAAATCTTGGTATGGTAACAATATTAAAGCCTTTTATTAATGCTTCTTTATCATCTGAAAATAACCAACTTACAGATTTTGAGTTTGTTTTTTTTGCAATATCTAAATTCCATTTTCTTTTGTCGATATAACATAAAGATATAAATTTGATGTTTTTATTTTTGTATTTAATTGCAAATTTCTCAAAATAAGGCATTTGTCGATAACAAGCACCGCAAAAAGTTGTCCAAATATCGAGTATTACATATTTTCCTTTGAAATCATCTAATTTTACTGATTTTCCGTTAATGTCGTGTGCTTCAAACTCAAATGCTTTTTCTCCTTTGCTTGCATTGTCGATTAATGTTTTTTTGGAAAATATTTTTTTCTGAATTATTTTGTTGCTGAATTTATCTGCATATAAATTTACAATACTGTCTCTTTCTTTTTTGTCGGGAGTTTCGTAAAGTACGCCTAACAGATGTCTGTAAAGTAATTTATCTTTAAAATCATTATTTTTTATTTTTATAATTCCGTCGAAAATTTTTGTGTCTTCGTTAGCATTTTCTGTATTCTCGTATATAAATTTGTTTTTCTGATAATTAAAGTAATGTTCGTTGCTCAGTAAACCTGTTTGATATTCTGAAAGTAAGGATTTATATATTTTTATTTCCGGATTGTCCGTAATTTTTTTATCCGGAAATAACATTTTGTAAGCGGTTTTAATTTTGCTCCATTCTTTTAAATATATAGATAGAATAATTTTTTCTTTTCTTTTTATGTAATCCGACCTGTAAGCAATATTATCGGCAGTTCTGAAATTCTTAATTTTCGAGATGCTTTTTTTTAGTTCTTTCAATAAAATTTTCGATAGATTTTCACTTCTTCCGGCAGTTAATTCTTTTTCTATTTTGTAAGCGAACCCTCTCTCTATAAATAATTCGTCTTGTTTTTTATTTTCTGCCGTTCTCGTTCCTGTTATCGAATATCTGTTATCCGAACCGTACAAAATACACCTTATATATATGCTGTCATTTGTGCTTATACATATTGAGGTATTTTGTTTGTCGTCAAAATAAATATCATAATTATCCAAATCTATTTTTATATCCGATTTGTAATGAAATTTGTTATTTTTAACAGGAATAACAAGAAGAGTGTCGCCGATAAGTTTGTCGAGTAAAGTAAGTTTGTGGAAATTTGTATTACTTTTTATTTCTCCGGCAATAACGGTTGAATTATAAGGTCGCATTTCTATTGTTTTCATTTCTGTAAAGAATAAAAAAATGAAAACGGATAAAACGAATATATGTTTTGTGATACTGACTTTACTTGAAAAAAAAGCCTTCTGAAATCTTTTGAAACGAAATAAATTATAAGAAAAATATAAAGTAAAAAGTGCAGAAATTAAACTTATATATTCCGTAAATGTGAAAAATTTTCCTATTTCGCTACCGGCATTATAAGTTACTATTCTCGATAGAATTTCAAATGGAAACCATACCGGCATCAAATCGAATCTTTTTAAAAATAATGTTGCAATTAGACCTGCAAAACCAATCAAAAGTGGCGTAATAAAACTTCGTATATGTATTGCAATTGCGTATATTGCGGCACTTACAAACAGCGAAGCAACAAAAATACGAGATGTAAGATTAAATGTTTCGTAAACAGGAAAATTAAGTGCAATATGTTCGGCTGCGTGGTTGGTAAAACTTAATATCCGGACAAAAAGCAAGTTAAATATTACAAAAGATAAAATTGCAATAAAATTAGATATTAAAACTACCGTAAATTTTGAAAAATATATGGAAAATCGGTGTACTGCTTGTGTTTCGGCTAATTTCCAAGCACTATTTTTGTGGTCTGTTTGTGTTATCCGGCTTATGTTTATAATTATCAGTAAAGGAAAGAAAAAATATAAAAATGGTCTAAGTACATGACAAAAATTGATAAATATTAAATTTAGACTTCATTTTACT
>JAOZMN010000076.1 GCA_029934265.1 Bacteroidales bacterium | reverse complement strand
AAAAAACTAAATCTTTTGAAACAATTAGGATAAAATTTTCGTACACATTAGAAAATACACAAGAGAAAATTAAAGAAACCTATAAAGGTTACGCATTCTTGAAAGGAAATAAATACAAACTGATACTTGCCGGGTCCGAAATTTTTACGGACGGAAAATTTTTGTACAATTATCTTACGGACGCAGAAGAAATTACAATATCAGTACCCGATGAAGAAAACGACAATATTTTTAATCCTGCAAAATTATTTACGATTTACGAAAAAGGTTTTAAATATCAATACCTCGGACAAGAAACAGATGCAGGAGCCAAAGTCGATGTTATAGATTTGTTTCCGGTGGAAGTTAAAAAGAAAAATTATTCTCGAATAAGATTAAAAATAGATAAAGATAAATTACGCATAGTTTCAATTAAATCTTTCGGGAAAGACGGAAATCATTACACAATAAATGTTACGGAATTTAAAAGTAACGTAAAAATGCCGGAAGCTCTTTTTACTTATAATGCCAAAAAATATCCCGGTGAAGTGATAGATTTGCGTGATGAATAAATTTTAAAGTCTTAGATTTGTTATAAAAATATAAAAATTATAATCATGAAAAAAATTATTGCAATAATCAATATCGTACTTATAAGCGGAAGTATTTTACTTAGTTCGTGTCAGTCGCATAATCAGCTGTGTCCTGCTTATCAACCTTCAATGAGAGATGCGTCTTCCATTGACCAAAATATCGGTAATGCAAACGAAACAGCAGGCAATTTTGACCAAGAAAAAATCGGTTCTTTGTAATAAAATTTCGACAATTCAAAGTATTCGATAAGTTTATCGCAGTTCTTTTAAAAAAGGACTGCTTTTGTTGTTTGATAAGGTTTTTGACCTTAATTTTATGCCGATGAGAAAATATTTACCGGGTATCCTGTTCATTTTACCTTTTATAATATTAAATATTAATAATTTAAAAGCTCAAGGAGAACTCGACAAGCAAAATAAAATTTTATTCAGTAACGAAAGAACTTTCGGACTGAAGCTGAAGTCAAGCGGTTGGGAAATAAATTACAGATACGCTAAAAGAACTTCCAATTATAAGAAAAAATGGTTCTATACGGCAGGTTTCGGAACAATAAAAGACCCCAAAGAAATAAAAAGTTTTAATGAAATAGGACTATCAGGGTCGAGATTCGTATATGGAAAAACTAATTCTGTATTTAAGTCGCAAGCCTCGATAGGAAGGCAACGAGAATTATTTACAAAATTCGATAAAGGTACAGTTTCTATTCGTATTATTTATGCCGTCGGTGTCGGTATTGCATTTATGAAACCTATATATTACAATGTATATCAATCGGACGGAAGTACTGTAACTCAACTATTTGCATTGAATATTCCTTCTTTTAAAATAAGAAACAGGGCAAGTTTTTTTAAAGGGCTTCCCGAAACAATAATTTCTCCCGGAGTATTTGCGAAAGTCGGAGCAAGTTTTGAATACGGAAAAAAAAATAATATTCTTCGTTTTATCGAAACCGGTGCAACACTTGATTTTTATCCTAAAAAAATAAAAATAATGGAAACCGAAAACTCACGTATTTTAATTCCTTCAGTTTACGTTTCGTGGCGATTCGGAAAAGTTATAAGTGATTATCACCTTAAAGAAATCGAATAAAATCTTCAATCTGTTTATAAATTCTTATAAATAAGAACATTCGCATAAGCGGCAACGCCCTCCTTTCGTCCGGCAAAACCAAGTTTTTCGGTAGTTGTGGCTTTTATGGAAATATCATCAATATCTATTTGAGCAGCTCCGGCAATTGCGGTTTTCATTTCGTTTATATAATCTTTGATTTTAGGAGCTTGCAGAACGACTATCGAATCAATATTAGAAATTTTATATTTTTTTTCTTTCAATAAATTAACAGTTCTTCGCAATAAAATTTTACCGGCAATACCTTTATACTCGGAAGAAGTATCAGGAAAATGATAACCAATATCATTCATATTTGCCGCTCCGAAAAGTGCATCACAAATTGCATGGATAAGAGCATCACCGTCGGAATGCCCCAAACTTCCTTTGTCGTGTTTTATTTTCACGCCTCCGAGCCAAAACTCCCTGCCTTCAACTAATTGATGTACATCGTAACCTATCCCTGTTCGTATTTTCATCTGTTTATTATTTGTAACACCTTGAAAATAAGTACTCATAATATAATCATTTTCTTGGGTGTTAATATTTAATTTTAAATCCCACAATATGGGTTTCGTCTGATTTATTATTTTAAATTAAGCTACCCTAAAGTTAAAAAGTCAGAAGTTCACTTAGCATGAACCTCTGACCATTTTATTTTTGCCTGATAAGTTTTTCTTACAATCCCATTTTTACTCTTATTTTTTTAGGAATTGCATCTTTATGTACCATTATATCAATAGTTTGCATTCTTACAAAGGCATCAGAAGCATAGAAATATCCATCATACTTACCAACTTTATCCCAAGAATTTTTAATTTTATAATATTTATTTCCATCTTGGTCTTGTGCAACACCTACCATGTGCATTCCGTGGTCGTCAGTTGTTGTATAATTATCAAAACCGACCTGTCGTATTTCTTGCGTAATTTTCATTTCTTTTACGATACCTTCAGCTTTTTTTACATAACTGCTTCTTTGTTTTTCGCTCATATCGTCCCATTTTGCTTGTTCTAAACCTGCCGGCACATTTGCACCCGATAAAGAAGGTATTATTGCAAGTCCTTTTTTTCTGAAATTATTTTTGAAACCGGGGTGACTGATGTCTGCTCCCCAAGCTACTGAATATCCTGTTTTTATGGCATTATCTATAATTGCAGAAAAATCATCTAATGGCACATTGTAAACTTGGTCAAGCAACCAGTTGTCGGGTACTTCAAGTACAAATTTGCTGTAAAAAGGGTGATGTGAAAAAGAGCTTATTTCTACATAATCGTCCATATTTAAACCAAGTTCTTCTTTAACATATTCTTTTGGGGTCATTTTTTTTCCGTTAAAATCAAAATCGGTCGGAAGTTTACCCAAATATGCTTCAACTGTTGCTTTGTACGCATCTTTCCAAGCGGTAGTTAATGTTCCGTTTTTATTTTCTACAACAGCTGCTACAAATTTTGTGAGAATTTCCGCAAGTTCTTGATGAACATGATTTTTTGTTCCGTAACATAAACCGGTGTATTCTTCTTCCGGCACCATTCCGTATTTTTTCATTATATGAGCAACATCATGAAACGCTCCTCCTTCCGAAAAATTTAATTTTCCGTGCATACGAACATACATATCAGCCTTGTCGATATAAGCGTAGCTTGCTATAAACATTTCAGATAAATCAACTTCTTTTTTTGTTATTCTGTAAACTTCCGACTCGAAAAACGACAAGCCCGAAAAACTCCAGCAAGTCCCTGATGAATGCTGATTTTTTATACTTGTATTTTCTACAACCGTTTTATCGGTAATTTTGTAGATTTCCTTATCATCATCTTGTGCTTTCAGGGCATTACCAATAAACAATGATTGAATAATCAATGCTAAACTTAAAAAAAGTACTCTTTTCATATCTGAATAATTAAATGGTTAATATTAAATTGATTGTTCTAAAAAAAATTATTGTTTTCTACATTCCAAACATATTTTTCATGCCCGGTATCATTTCTCCGGCAACTCCGTTCATTGCTTCTTCAAACACTTTTTCCGATTTTTCGACTGCTCTGTTTACGGCAACGATAATCAAATCTTCCATAGCTTCTTTGTCATCAATAATTTCATTACTGATGTCTATACTCAATATTTTTTTATTTCCGTTTGCTTTCACTTTTACCAATCCGTTTTCGGCTTCAGCTTCTATTGTTACTTTTGCCAAGTCTTTTTGTATATCGTTTTTTTTTTGTTCTACTTGTTCAAGAAGTTTATCAAACATATTATACTTTTTAATTTGTGAAATTGTAATTTTTATTGATTTTAAGAATATTATGCCAATGCAAAAACAGATTAGCTCCCGTTTACAATATCCGGTAATTTGAAAATATTTTTATCGGTGCCAAAGATATGTAAAAAATTAAAACTTCTTTTGAAAATTTTCAAAAAAAATATCCGTTCAGAAAAAATGTACTGCAAATAACATTTTAAAACTAACAAATAACTTTGGCTCAAGTTTAAAATTGAATTGGTTTATTTTTTTATAAACCGGTTGTTTATGAAAATAATTAGCACCATGCTTTAGCTCGGTGTTAATAAATAAGCAGGATAGGCTCTATCCGAAAATAAAAAATATTACATTTAGTAGATAATTTACTTGCGTGAGGGCTTCGCCGTTCGGATAGAGCCTCACCAAATTACAATTATTACACCGAGCTGAAGCACGGTGCTAATTATAACATTTTAGCTTAACACTATCGTAAAAAACAACCGAACAAGTGCCGAAAACAAGATTTGCCAATTCAATTTTAAACTTGCGACATAACTTTAAATTAATTGCCGAATATCAATTAAGCAAGTTAAAAAAGAGCTTTTTATCTTTTTTATTGAAAAACATAAAAATATTTCTTTTTTTTTATAATTATAATTCTATTTTTGTTCCTTATTTTGAAACTTTTAAAATTTATAAAAATGAAATACACACAATTTTTTTTATCATTAATGATAAGTTTATTATTATTTTCTTGCAGTCAGGGCGGAGATGTGAAAGTTGCAGAAAAATCCGAAAAAAAAACGGAAGGAAATATAAAAGGGGGCGAACTTATCGAGAATATCCAAACGACAAATTATACATATCTGAAACTTAATGTTGATGATAAAGAACAATGGTTTGCCGTAGGAAAAACGGAAGTCGAAAACGGCAAAAAATATTACTATAACGGAGAGATGAAAATGGTTAATTTTCACAGTAAAGAATTAGACCGCACTTTTGAAACGATTTACTTTATAAGTTCCATTAGTGAAAATCCCGAAATTCAAGAACCTGTCCACAATCATGAACACGCCGAAAATACCGATGACATTACTGATGCAGTTATCGAAGGACATACCGGCAACAACGAAAAAGCAAACGTAAAAACAGAACCGGCAAAAGACGGAATTACGATAGAAGAGCTTTTTAAAAATAAAGATAGTTATTCCGGTAAAACAGTCAAAATCAGAGGGAAAGTTGTAAAGGTTAATAACCAAATTATGAATAAAAATTGGGTACACATACAAGACGGAACCGAAAATGCCGGAAATTTTGACCTCACAATTACAACAAACGAAAACATAAATCTTGATGAAACAATTACTTTTGAAGGAAAAATTACTCTCAACAAAGATTTCGGTTACGGATATTCTTACAAAGTAATTATGGAAGATGCAGTTAAGAAATAAGATGAAATTTTTACAAATTCAACTTTGAGCCTACTCCGAAAAGTCGCATTGCGAGTAATTTACTAAAATTCCTAATAATTGCATACTGATTATCAGTCTGTTAAAAAACTCGCAGTGCGACTAATTACACTTTTTGGACTTCTCGGAGTGGACTCAACTTTGGCAAAATTTAGCCTGCAAAGTACTATAACGACTTAACAATATACCGGTACTAATGTTGATTAACTTTGCCAAAGTTAACCAACATTAAAAGTAAAAAATAAACAAACGACAAATTACATGAAAAATATTTTCGACAAACTTTTTTCGCTTAAAACGGCAATAATATTGATGTTCACTTTTGCAATCGCAATGGGTATAGCAACCTTTGTAGAAGACAGTTACGATACTTATACGGCAAAATTATTCATATACGGAGCCAAATGGTTTGAATTTCAGATGATATTACTTTCGATAAGTTTTATCGGTAATATTGTGAGGTTCAAAATGTTGCGGAAAGGCAAACTTTCAGGACTTATTTTTCATCTTGCACTTATAGTTATGATTCTCGGTGCAGGGATAACTCGATATGTCGGATTTGAAGGAACAATGCACATCAGAGAAGGACAAAGCTCAAATATTATGTACAATGAGGAGGTTCATTTGAGAATTATGGCGGAAGACCAAAAAAAAACATATACTTACGAACAAGCCGTACTTTTTAATGAAAATTCAGACAATAATTTTGACATAAAAATACCAACCGAAGGGCTTGGTGAAATTTCCGTTAAACTTAAAAAAATAGTTCCGAATGCAATCGAAAGAATATCCGAAAACAATCCGGACGGAGTCGATATGATGAAAATAACGGCAATGATTAACAAAAAAACCGCCTCGTTTCTTATTCCGGAAGGAAAAACAAAAAAAATCGGCAATATAGCACTGGCTTATAATACGGAAAATCAACCAAATGCAATAAACATAAATGTAACAGACAAAAATATGACAATAAAATCGCCTGTTATTTTTAATTATATCCCCGAAAGGGAAGCCGAAGCGAAAACGATAAAACCGGATTCTTTATTCACATTCAAAGAAAACCGGATTATAGCCGTAAATAATGAAGTATTTTTTGTCGAAAAAATTTATAAAAAAGCAAAAGAAGTAACCGAAAAAGGAAGACCGAATAATAATCGTCCCGATGCACTTATATTTAATGTGTCGGTAAAAGGTAAAAATTACGAATTGAAAATTTACGGCGGTCAGTCATATTACGGAAATTATCGTACTTACGATATAGGCGAAAATAAAATCAGATTTGCTTACGGAATGCAACCGATAGAACTGCCGTTTTCACTAAAACTCGAAAAATTCATTCTTGACCGATACGCAGGCTCCATGAGTCCGTCTTCCTACGAAAGCGAAGTCGTGCTTATCGACAAAAAAGCCGGCATTGAAGAAAAACATCGTATATATATGAATAACGTTCTGGATTACAAAGGGTTTCGTTTTTTTCAATCCTCTTACGACCAAGATGAAAAAGGAACAATATTATCCGTAAACCACGATGCTTTGGGAACTTGGACATCTTATCTCGGATATTTTTTGCTTGGAGCCGGATTTTTCTTTGTTTTCTTTTCCAAAGAATCACGTTTTGCCGAACTCAGAAAAAAAATAAAAAAACTGCAAATAAAAAGGAAACAAGCAATGCTAACTATCATACTGATTTTAAGCAGTATAGTTTCTTCTTCGGCACAAACGGAAACCCGAAAACCCGTAAGCGAAAAACACGCCGACAAATTCGGATTGCTTGTCGTACAAACATACAGCGGACGTTTCGCACCCTTGCAAACACTCGCAAGTGATGTGATGCACAAAATTTCGAGAATGGATAAGTTTGAAACCGCAGAAAAAGGAGAGCTTACAAAAATGCAAGTCTTTTTGGATATTCAAATCGACCCCGAATTTTGGAAAAAACAAAAAATAATATATGTACGAGAAGAATCAGTAAGAGAGGCACTCGGTATGCAAGAAAAACACGCTTCTTTTCTTGATTTTTTCGATGATAAATCGCAATATAAACTTCGCAAATTTTCAGAAGAAGCGTCTCGTAAAAAACCTGTTAATCAAAATAAATTTGACAGAGAAATAATAAAAGTCGATGAAAGAATAAATATTTTTATGATGACTCTGCAAGGTGCTATGACAAAGATATTTCCTTTGCAAAATTCTCAAAACAACGATTGGATTTCCGCCGGCGATTCTTTGGCATACTTGTCGCTTACCGGCACGCTTTCAGTAATAAATGAAGATTTAGATTTGAAAAATTTCAACTATGCGAATTTTATGAATTTATATCTTGTCGAGCTTGTGAAATCCGTAAAAACAGGAGATTATTCCAAACCCGATAAATTAATCGGGTACATTGAAATAATGCAAAATCAAAAATCAAATATAGAAGGTTTTCCGAACAAAACGCAGTTAAAATTTGAAGTATTTTATAACAATGCAAATATTTTTATCTTTTTAAGAAATATTTACGGAATGTTAAGTATGCTGTTATTAATTTTCGCCTTTGTTGATAATTTACGAGCAAAAAGAAGTCGAATTGTTACTATAATTTTAAATATTCTTATCAGCTTGCTTGCAACAGCATTTTTATACCACACCTTCGGAATGGCTTTGCGTTGGTATCTTACCGGACACGCACCTTGGAGCAACGGATACGAAGCCTTGATTTTAGTAGCTTGGGGAGGTTTGATTGCCGGTTTCGGTTTCATGCGAAATTCAAAAATAACACTTGCCGCATCGGTACTTATGGCATTCTTTATGCTAATGACCGCCGGACACAGCAGTTACGACCCTCAACTAACTAATTTGCAACCTGTTCTGAAATCATACTGGCTGATTATTCATGTTGCTACGCTTACTATAAGTTACGGTTTTTTGGGGTCGGGATTTTTACTCGGTCTTATAAATATTATTTTGTATATATTTAAAAATAAGAAGAATAAAGAGCGTTTTGATTCCGTGATAAAAGAATTATCCTACATAAATGAAATGCTTCTTTCGCTCGGACTTTTTCTGGCAACAATCGGGACATTTTTGGGCGGAATTTGGGCAAACGAATCGTGGGGACGTTACTGGGGCTGGGACGCAAAGGAAACTTGGGCTTTGGTAATAGTAATGGTATATGCCGCCGTACTGCATTTTCGGCTTATTCCGAAACTTAAAAATTTATACTTTCTCAATGTCGGTTCAATATTGGCATTCGGAACAGTTTTGATGACATTTATAGGTGTAAATTATTATCTCTCAAAAGGAATGCACAGTTACGCTTCCGGCGAAACACCAATATTTCCGCTTTGGGCTTGGGGACTGATTTTAACCCTCTTCGGATTAATAGCTTTTGCCGGCTTCAAAGAACTCGGTGAAAAAGATGATTGATGATTTTTGAGTTCTGCGTAAAAAGACCCTTAGGGTTTGATTTAACAAAATTTAGCAAATATAGATGTTTAATTTACAGCTTGTTACTTAAAACCCTAAGGGTCTGATTTACGATTTTGCTTTCGCCTTGTTAGTACATTTTTTTTAGAAATTGTATATGCAAATAATTTAGAAATTTTAAAATACAAGCAAAAATATGTCGAATAACAAATCATCAATAATCAATAATCAATCATCAATTCTCATCGTATCTGCTGTAAATTCTGAAATTCAACCGCTTAAAGATTTTTTGCAAAAATATAAAACAGCTGAAAACCGGTATTCCGTAAACGGTAAAAAAATCAGCTTACTTATTACCGGAATAGGATTAACAAATACTGTTTATTTTCTTACAAAAAAATTATACAAAAAAAAATATGACATTATAATAAACGCCGGAATTTGCGGAAGTTTTGATACATTGATGCCTTTGGGCGAAGTCGTAGAAGTCGTTTCAGATGAATTTGCCGATTTAGGAATAACTCATAAAGACAATTTCAAAACCGTTTTTGAAGAAAATTTTATAAAAAAAAATCAATTTCCCTTTGAAAACGGAAAACTTTTAAATAATAATCATAACTTTTCATCAAATCTGAAAAAAGTAAAATCAATATCTGTTAATGCCACCTCCGGTAACAAAGAACAAATAAATTTACGAACCGAAAAATTTAATCCGGACATCGAAACCATGGAAGGTGCCGGTTTTTTCTTTGTTTGCAAGAATGAAAAAATTCCGTGCCTGCAAATTCGTGCAATTTCAAATTATGTTGAAATCAGGAATATCGAAAAATGGAATATTCCTTTGGCAATCAAAAATTTGAATGATGTTTTGCAAAAAATAATAATAATTTGATTTTTATTGTAAAAATATCAAGTATTTAATACTTTTGAGCCGATTTTTATAAAAAAATATCTTTCTTAAACCAAATTAACCGGGAAATTTATCAAATTTTAATACACAAAATTATGAAAAAAACAGTTTTGTTTATATTTATTTTTGCAATTTTATTTTCCCTGCAAATCAAAGCAGACGAAGGAATGTGGATACCTTTGTTGTTGAAAAAATACAATATTGAGGCAATGAAGAAAAAAGGCTTTAAGCTGACTGCCGAAGATATTTACAGCATAAACAAAGCAAGCATGAAAGATGCAGTAATGATTTTCGGAGGAGGCTGTACGGCAGAACTTATTTCAAATCAAGGACTTGTACTTACAAATCATCATTGCGGATACGGTTCGATACAAAAACACAGCTCGCTCGAACATGATTATCTGACAGACGGTTTCTGGGCAATGGACAAATCGAAGGAGCTTGTAAACGAGAATCTTACAGTAACATTTCTTGTTCGTATGGAAGACGTAACCGAGCAAGTACTCAAAGGCGTAACCAATGAAATGAGCGAAGAAGAACGACAAATAATCGTTAAAAAAAATACGGAAATAATAACAGCAAAAGCAATCGAAAATACACACTACATTGCTGAAATCACTCCGTTTTTTTATGGAAATAATTATTATATGTTTGTGCAAGAAGTATTTAAAGATGTTCGTTTTGTAGGTGCACCGCCTTCTGCAATCGGGAAATTCGGAGGTGATACGGATAACTGGATGTGGCCTCGCCATACCGGCGATTTTTCCTTATTTCGTATTTATTCCGATAAAAATAATCAACCGGCGGAATATTCACCTGATAATGTTACTTATAAAACGAAAAAATATTTTCCTATTTAAATAA
>JAOZMN010000075.1:1806-10597 GCA_029934265.1 Bacteroidales bacterium | reverse complement strand
CTCTTGGTGCTTTTGCTATCGCCGAACGATAACCTTTTATTATATATGCTTCCATATTTTAAGATTTGAAATTGTGAAGTTGTGAATTTACCATAATCCGAAAATAATTATATGCAAAAATCCCAATAATTGAAACGGTGATGTTACAATATCCGCCGGTATTGTATATGCGTAGGCGGCTTTTGCCCAAAAATGTTTCGATTTTTTTCTGTTTATATATTTTAATTTAAAATTGTCGTATGCTTCGCTTTTTTCTGCTCTAAACTGCTTTTTTGTATAAATTCCGGTATTATTTTTAATATAAATATCTGTTATTATTTGTGATTTTATAGAACGTATATCGGAATAATCCAAACCTATTAAAAATGTTGTATCTGGTATTTGAGCTTTATCTCGTTCTATGTAATCAAAAAAAATATCAGGACTTACTCTGTATCTCTTGCGTAAGGATAAAACAGGTCAAAGGAAATTGTACTTGCATCTGCAAAACAACAAAAGTATTCCATTGATAAAAAAGCAGGTTTACCTTTTTTTATTTTTTCAATTTCATAAACAAAAGGAAAAGAATTTCCGTCCGTAGGAATATACATATCCAAAATACGATTTTTCCCTTCGAGTAAACCGTCAAATTGCAAATTGTAATAATTCTTTCTGCTTTTTTTTACTTCCCCCAAATAAACTCCTTCAATAATATTAATTTTTGCTTCTTTTTTGATAATCAAATTTGTATCAACTTCTTCAAAATCTGCAAATTCATATCCGGGCTGATATTTTTTCTTTACATCTTCCGTGTGCATTTGAGTTATACAGCTTTGCAAAAGAAAACTTAAAGATATTAATATTGAAATGTGTTTTAAATTAAGCATTTGGTATATTAAGTTTGTATTAGTACTTAAATTACAAATAAAGTATCTTACAATTAATTTCTCAAAATTTTTCCTTTTGTTACTAAACTTTGCATACGTTCAAGAGTTTTTTTCTGCATACAGAGTTCAATAAATGCTTTTCTTTCCAAGTCGAGCAAATATTGTTCTGAAACTTCTGTCATTGCTTGCGAAATATCACCGCCGGCAAGAACGTAACCAAGTTTTTCGGCAATTAATTTGTCATGTTCCGACATATAATTTCCTACTGTAAAAGAGTCTGCACCAACAAGATACATTCCATGTACTTCTTTTCCGAGAACTTTAATATCGTTTCGTGCTGCCGGTTGCGAATATCCTTTTTTTACCATATTCAATGCGACTTCCTTTGCATAAGAAAGTTGAAAATCTTTACTTACAACAACTTCATCTGTTCCTTTTCGCAAATATCCCAAGTCGAAAGCTTCGTAAGCGGAAGTCGAAACTTTTGCTTGCCCGATAGCAAGGTATCTTTGCAAAAATGCGTTAGTTCGGACATCGCCGTCTCTAATTTCATCGCCGAGCCGAAGTGCAAATTCCTTAGTGCCTCCGCCTCCCGGAATAAGTCCCACACCGAACTCTACAAGTCCCATATAAGTTTCTGCATTTGCGATAACTTTATCGGAGTGCATACAAAGCTCGCAACCTCCGCCAAGCGTTAAGCCGTGCGGTGCAGCGATAACCGGAATTGCGGAATATCGCAAACGCATCATTGTTTTTTGGAACATTTGAACGGCATAATCCAGCTCGTCCAATTCCTGCTCTACTGCAAGCATGAAAATCATACCAACATTGGCTCCTGCTGAAAAATTATCAGCTTCGTTAGAAATTATAAGGGCTTTATATTCTTGTTCGGCAAGTTCTACCGCTTTTGTAAGTGCCTCGACTGTCCCCCCTCCTATTACATTCATTTTAGAATGAAATTCCACGTTCAAAACTCCATCTTTCAAGTCGATTATCGAAGCCTCATCATTTTCCCAAACTGTATTTGTTTGTTTTAGGATTTCAAGTGAAATTTTGCCTTCCGCACCGGGAATTTCTTTATATGATTTTAAAGAAATATCATAATATTTTTTTGTGCCGGCTTCTACTTTATAAAATGACTCTACTCCGGATTTCAGCATTTCATAAACCCAGTCAGCAGGTTTTAAATTTACTTTTTCCATTTCAGAAACCGTTTTTTGAACTCCGAGAGCGTCCCAAGTTTCAAAAGGTCCGAGTTTCCAACCGAAACCGGCGTTCATTCCGGCATCTATTTTATATAATTCATCACTTATTTCAGGTATTCTGTTCGATGAATATCTAAAAAGTGCAAAAAAGGAATCTTTATAAAATTGACCGACCTTTCCTTCATCGGAAAATAAAATTTTCATTCTGTCTTTCAGATTTTCAACATCTTTAGCTTTTGAGAAAATTTTAAATTTCGGTTTGGGGTCTTCTTTGTATTCGAGAGTTTCTAAATCTATTGTAAGAAACTTTTTTTTGCCGTCTTGAATTAATTTTTTGAAAAAGCCTTGTTTGGTTTTTGAACCAAGCATATTTTTTTCGAGCATTTTCTTTATATAATCCGGCATTCCGAAAGAAGTATTTTCTTCATCGTTTGTTGCTTTTTGAGTATTGCCGGCAACGTGCATAAGCGTATCTATGCCCACAATATCAGCAGTACGGAAAGTTGCAGACTTGGCACGTCCTATAAGCGTTCCGGTAAGTTTGTCGATTTCAGAAATTGTGAGTCCGTATTTTTTGACATTATTAAAAAGGTGCATTATTGAAAATGTACCTATCCTGTTTGCGATAAATGCAGGTGTGTTTTTTGCTATAACTGTTGTCTTTCCAAGAAAACGACCGGCATAATCTTCGAGAAATTCTATAATTTCCGGTTTCGTTTTCGATGATGCTATAATTTCAAACAATTTTAAATATCTTGCCGGATTGAAAAAATGTGTCCCGCAAAAATGTTCTTTAAAATCGTTGCTTCGTCCTTCAAGCATATCTTCTATGGAAATTCCGGAAGTGTTTGAAGTAATTAATGTGCCTTTTTTTCGATATTTTTCTACTTGTTCAAAAACTTGCTTTTTAATATCCAAACGTTCGATAACTACTTCTATAACCCAATCGCAATCGAAAATTTTATTAAGGTCATCTGTAAAATTACCTGTAGTTATTCTTTTTGAAAATTCCTTCTTATATAATGGTGCCGGTTTGGATTTTATAGTCTTTTTGAAAAAATCGTTTACAATTCGATTTCTTACTTGCTTATCGTTGAGCGTCAATCCTTTTGCTTTTTCTTTATCTGTAAGTTCTTTCGGAATTATATCGAGCAATAATACTTCAAGTCCGATATTTGCAAAATGACAGGCTATTCCCGACCCCATTATTCCCGAACCGAGTACAGCTACTTTTCTTATGTTTCGTTTCATATTTTTATATTTGAAAAATTTAAGGTCTTCGACCTGTTTTAATATCTTTTTTAATCTTCAATGTTTAATATCCTTGCTGATTCTTTTCTTATATTCTTCCGGTTGTTTCAGGTGCTTCAAGCAAACTGTCGTTGCAGGAGCGAATTTCAATCTCTAATCGTTCGTATCCGGCAAACATTTTTTTTAATTTGCAGTAACAAATCATTTGTTAATTCTTGTGAACTTAAATTTATTGTTGTTATCATTTTTTTATATTTATTGCCGGAATTATTGTCTTCGTAATATTTATTTTTATTTTTTCTCAAATATAATAATAATAAATGAAACAGGTATAAGAATTTAAAAAAAAATCTTTACCGGTTTATATTTGTTATTTTTATCAGATTAAGAAACTGTTAAAAAATAACTTTCCAATTTGCCGTCATTATTTTGCACTTTCTACAGCTTTAAAAAAGATTATCAAATAATTCATAAGTTCAGTCTAAAAAGTATATTTTTTTACAATCAGACCCTTAGGGTTTTAATTAAAAGACTGGAAGTCAAGTATTTAGATTTATTAAATTTTGTTAAATCAAACCCTAAGGGTCTTTTTATACCAAACTCATTTATGTTATTCCTCTTTTATTTTACTCACAAATTCTTTTTTGTAAATTTGCCATTTTATGGTTTTGTTTGAGTTGCTTCCGTAAAAATTCAATATCGACTCGACCATTTCCGGAGTTAAATATCCTGTAACTTTTTCAAGTACTTTTAAATTTTCATCTAAAATTAAAAACACAGGAAAATTCATTTTTCCTTCCAAAGCCGCAATAGGTAATTGATGATATTTATAAGGCTGATTTTCATTTATATATTTTTGTCCAAATATTTCCAAAGTATCTTTTGTAAAAACATCTATACTTATCGGATAAAAATTTTTATTTATATAATCTGCTACTTGCGGTTGATTAAAAGTATTTGTCCGCATTAAAGTACAACTAACTCTGTTATAGTTATATAAATTTAAAATTATTTTACGTTTTTGCGTTTTATTTAATTCCAAAGCCTCATCGAGAGTTTTCCATTTTACAAGCAAACGTGTCATTATTTGGCTTTGTCCGGGCGGATAGCCTTTTCGGTGATATTTATACCAGTCTTCAAATTCCACGTAATCATAAATTCCTTCGTTATAATATGTTAAAATTCTAAAAATTTCGTCTCTGTTTTTGTATCCCGGAAATTCAATTCCTTGTGCCTTTCTGCTGAAAAATACCAACGAAGGCAATGTGTCGGAATGTACACCGAGCATATATGCCAAATCGTGAATTTTACCTGTTTTTTCTGAATTTGCATACAATTTACCATCAAAAAACTTTATTGTATCTTTGGATAAAGCATTGATTTTGACCGGGTAAAACAAAATATTTATATAGTTGGACACTTCCGAATTTGAAAATGTTGTTTCTTCCATGTATCGGCAAGAATCACAATCATCTTTATAAAAATAAAATATTACCGGTTTCTGAACTTCCAAAAATTCAGCTCCTGCTTCTTCCAAACTTATCCATTTTACGGAGTCTGTTATAGTTTGTGATTTTGCATTAATGACAAATAAAAAAATTAAAATAGAAAGAACAAACCGTGTTTTTTTATAATCTGTTTTTTTCATAATTATGACTTTAATTTGTGAAATAGTGAAGTTTATTTGTTTACAGAATATGATAGACTGCAACTTTGCCAAAATTTATATTTATTTTAATAAATTTTCGCTTTCAAAACCGGGTTTACCGAGCAATGCAAACATATTTCTTTTGTAATCTTCCACGCCGGGCTGGTCGAACGGATTTACATCAAGCATATAAGCACTTATTCCACAAGCTTTTTCAAAGAAATATATTAGTTCCCCGATATAATATTCGTTTAATTCCGGAATTTCTATTTTTATATTGGGAACTCCGCCGGAAACGTGAGCAAGTGTAGTTCCGAGTTCTGCATTTTTATTGATATAGTCTATCCGTTTGCCGGAAAGATAATTCAAATTATCGAGGTTTTCCTCGTTTTCAGGAAGTGTTAATTTATATTTTGGTTCTTTTACGGAAATTGTTGTTTCAAATAAATTACGTTTCCCGTCCTGAATATATTGCCCCATTGAATGCAAATCGGAAGTAAAATCGACACTTGCCGGAAAAATTCCTTTATGCTCTTTACCTTCACTTTCGCCATAAAGTTGTTTCCACCATTCCGCAAAATAATGTAATTTGGGATTGTAATTTGCCATCATTTCGATAGTGAAACCTTTATTATACAATGTGTTACGAATAATTGCATAATTTTCGGAATTATTGTCGGCACTTTTCTTATAAATATTTTTTGCTCCTTCAATTATTTGTTTGATGTCAAAACCGGCAATGGCAATCGGCAACAAACCGACAGGTGTCAATACCGAAAAACGTCCTCCAATGTCATCGGCAATTTCATAAGTTTTATAGCCTTCGATTTGAGCAAGTTTTTTTAATGCTCCTTTTTGCTTATCTGTTATCGCAATTATTCTTTTCCGAGCTTGAGCTTTTCCATATTTTTCTTCAATATCTTTTTTTAATATCCTAAAAGCCACTGCCGGCTCTGTCGTTGTACCCGATTTTGAAATAACGCACAATCCGTAAGATTTATTTTTAAGTAATTCTCTTAGTTCATAAAGATAGTCTTCCGACAAATTTTGTCCTGCAAAAACGACTTGCATTTTATTTTCACTTTTTAAATACGAAAAATTATCCGACAAGGCTTCGATAACGGCTTTTGCTCCCAAATAAGAACCTCCGATACCTATAACAACCATTGTATCAATATTTTTTCTTATTTCTTTTGCTGTTTTTTCAATATCTTCAATAAGTTCATTTTTTATAACATTCGGAAGTTCTACCCAACCAAGAAAATCATTTCCTTTGCCTGTTTTATCGTGCAATTTGTTATTACTGTCGTCTGCTGTTTTCTGCAAATTTTCTTTTTCGGATAATTCGATAAATTTTTCCGTGTATTTCAGATTTAGTTTCATGTTTTTTAAAATTTTTCGGCATTTTTCATAAGTGCAAACTACTGCGTTATTTTGATTATTTTAAAATCCTCATTTACAATGGTAAACTCCGGTATTTAAAAAATCAAAATGCCTTATACTTTACACTTATGAAAAACGCCAATTTTTGTTTAATTTTCATTAGTACAAAAATAAAAAAAGCAAATCAATAAAAAGAATTTTGTTACTTTTTTATTGATTTGCTTTAAAAAAAAACAAATTATTTTTAAAATTTTCCGTACAGGATTAATTTTTCACATTTGCCATTAAAAACTCTCTGTTCAGTCTGGCGATATGAGCAAGAGTTATTCCTTTAGGGCATTCCATTTCGCAAGCACCTGTATTTGAGCAATTTCCGAAACCAAGTTCGTCCATTTTTGCAACCATGTTCAAGGCTCTTTGTTTTGCCTCAACTTTTCCTTGCGGAAGAAGTGCCAGCTGTGAAACTTTTGCAGAAACGAAAAGCATTGCCGATGAATTTTTACAAGTTGCAACACAAGCTCCGCAACCAATACAAGCCGCAGCGTCCATAGCTTCATCGGCATCGTCTTTAGGTATTGGTATTGCATTTGCATCGGGTATTCCGCCGGTATTTATAGAAACAAAACCTCCGGCTTGCATTATTTGTTCGTAAGCATTTCTGTTTACAACCAAATCTTTAATTATCGGGAACGAACCGACTCGCCAAGGCTCAATGGTTACGGTTTCTCCATCTTTAAATTTTCTCATGTGCAACTGACAGGTTGTAACCAAATCGTCCGGTCCGTGTGCTCGTCCGTTGATAAATAAACTGCACATTCCACAAATTCCTTCTCGACAATCATGGTCGAATGCTACCGGCTCTTTGCCCTCTCCTACAAGTTGCTCGTTAAGAACATCAAGCATTTCGAGAAACGAACTGTCCGTTGAAATATCTTTCAACGGATATGTTTCAAATTGTCCTTTTGCTTCGGCGTTTTTTTGTCGCCAAATTTTTACTGTTATATTTATTGTTTTTGATGCCATAATATTTTAATGGTTTACGTTATAATTCAATATTAAAAACAGTTTCTATCGCTCTGCGAAATTCAACTAAATCTTGTTTTGATTTCGGAGTAGATAACCATTCCAAAAAGTTTTCTTTGTCTGTTTCCTTAAATAAATCTTCTAATAATTTTATTTTATCGGCTCTGTCTTTTATCAAATTCTCATTATTTATATCCAAAAAATCTATTAAATTTTTTGCTTTAATATCTTGTTTTTCATGAATATAGGAAGCTGTTCTTGTATCATAAACAATTCTTTTTTCAAAATCTTCTGCCGTAGGATACAAAATTGGTTGATATTTACGCCATCTTACAGCATTTCCTTTTTTCAAATTCCACTTATGACTTACAGCAAACCAATTTTGATAACCGTCTTCTTTTGTTTCTTTTAATTCAGGGTTAAAATGTTCAATATCAATAGAAAAACTTGCCGGTATTCGAGCTTCTGTATATGCACAATATCCACCTTGTTCTGTCTGTAAAACTTCTCTTATTTTTGTCCTGTCCGCAGGATATTGCATTTTTTTCGTCAATATTTTAGAATCTTTATATTTATTGATTCTTTTCATAACTTCCAAAATTATACATAGTTCCTATTTCCATATACTTATCCATTAATAAACGCTTCTTTTTTTCATCTTTTTCAAAATGTATATCACGACTTATTTCAACAAATTTTTCCCACATTTTCAAACCTTTTTCAGTTAATACGGTATCTAATCCGAAATCTTTTATAAGCAAATCGTTCGGGTCGTCGCCTTCGGGGGCATTCCCCGGTATAGCGTAAATATTACCGTTTTTATCAAATTTTAAAATAAATCTTTCGCAAGGCTCAAACTGTGAAGCAATTATCGGACTATGTGTAGCAAAGAAAAATTGAGCTTCGGGAGCTAAATTTGTATATTGTTTTATTAATATTTTCTGAATATCAGGAAATAAAGAACGTTCAGGTTCATCGACTAAAATTACGGAATTTTTTGTATCTATAAAATATAAAGGAATTAATGATAAAATAATTTGCTTTGTTCCTGTACTTAAATTTTCAAAACTAATATTCTTTTTATTCCCTGTATGCCTTATGTTCAAAAAATTAACTCTATCAGACTGTCTAATTTCCTCAACAACTTCGAGATAAAAATTAGATAATAAATCATTCAAAAATAAATTTGTCATTTTACTTAACGGACTAATGTTTTTGAGTTTCCATTCCAAAATTTTTTCTTGAATATTTACATTTTTTTCATAAGTTAAATTTATTCTGTAATCAATTTCAGATTTTTGATAAGTTTTAATTTTTTGATATACATTATGCCATATTTTTTTTATATTTTCTCCGTCTAATTTAATAAATTCATCTAAACCTACAACTGTATCATTTTTATTTGCCCAAAAATT
>JAOZMN010000075.1:0-1796 GCA_029934265.1 Bacteroidales bacterium | reverse complement strand
CGGGAAAATATATATAGGCTTTTTCTGTTGCTTTTAAAGAAAATCCGACTGTTCTTCTATCGGAATGCTCTATTTTGCTGTTTTTGATACTAACTGAATATTTGTTTTGATTAATATCAAATAAAAATGACAAATTTGAATTAATAAAGCCGGCAACATTAGTTTTTTGATGTTTTTTACATACAGACACAAATTTTTGGGCTAATTGCAACAAAGTAGTTTTTCCTGTACCACTTTGTCCGATAAAGCATACTTTTTCAAGAGGCTTACCCTCTTTTTTATGCCCTTCCGGATAAGTTAAATTGAGAGTAAAATTCTTAAATTGTTGATAATCTTTTATTTCTATTTTGGTAATTTTCATTTAAAATTTAAAGAATGTACGAATTATTTACGAATAGTCAAGGCTTCTTTTACACTAATTTATTGATTGTGGTTAATATTAAGTGAAACCTTGACTATTTATGCCGACTTATGCAGTTTTATAATTACGAGTTTTAACTTCAATTTCTTCGTAACTTAAAGGTTCTTTATGTCGTACCGGTTCTTGGTCGTCTCCTTTATATTCCCAAGCTGCAACGTGCATAAATTCATCGTCCTTTCTCATTGCTTCGCCTTCCGGAGTTTTATATTCCGTTCGGAAATGTCCTCCGCAAGATTCGTTTCTTGTAAGTGCATCACGAGCCATAAGTTCGCCCATTTCAAGAAAATCGGCAACTCTTACCGCTTTTTCAAGTTCTGTATTAAAAGTGTTTTTTTCGCCGGGAATTTTCACGTTTTCCCAGAACTCTTTTTTTATTTCTTTAATTTCGGCAATAGCCTCCTCTAAACCTTTTGCATCTCTTGCCATGCCTACTTTTTCCCACATAACATGACCAAGACGTTTATGGAAAGAATCTACAGTTTTTTCACCATTGATATTCATTAACTTATCAATTTGAGCTTTTACTGCATCTTCTGTTTCTTTAAATTCTTTTTGTTCTTTTACGTCCATTCTCGGCGTATCAAACTCGTAAGCCAAATAATTTTGGATAGTGTAAGGAAGTACAAAATATCCGTCTGCAAGTCCTTGCATAAGAGCGGACGCTCCCAGTCTGTTGGCTCCGTGGTCGGAAAAATTAGCTTCCCCGGCTACAAACAGTCCCGGCACAGTGGTTTGTAATTCGTAATCGACCCAAACTCCTCCCATTGCATAGTGAATTGCAGGGAAAATTTTCATCGGTGTTTCATAAGGATTATCATCAGTAATCTTTTCGTACATTTGGAATAAATTACCATATCTTGCTTCAATTACATCTCTTCCCAAACGCTCTATTGCATATTTAAAATCAAGAAATACACCTTCTTTTTTAGGATTATTTTCAATACCGAAACCGGCATCTGTTCTTTCTTTTGCCGCACGAGCCGCAACATCTCTCGGTACAAGGTTTCCGAAAGCAGGGTATCTTCTTTCCAAATAAAAATCACGGTCTTCGTCCGGAATATCTTTTGCTTTTTTCTTACCCTCTCTTATTGCAACTGCATCTTCTATTTTCTTGGGAACCCAAATTCTTCCGTCGTTTCTCAAACTTTCGCTCATCAATGTGAGTTTGGATTGAAAATCACCATGTTGCGGAATTGCAGTCGGGTGAATTTGTACAAAACAAGGATTTGCCATAAAAGCTCCTTTTTTATACGCTTTCCATGCAGCACTTCCGTTAGACCCCATTGCATTAGTGGATAAGAAAAATACATTCCCGTAACCTCCGGTAGCAAGCACTACTGCGTGTCCGAAATGACTTTCAATTTCGCCTGTTATC
>JAOZMN010000424.1 GCA_029934265.1 Bacteroidales bacterium | reverse complement strand
GAAAAAAGACCCTTAGGGTTTATACTTAAAAAAAGAAGTAAAGATAACAATCTTCGGTACAGTCTATTAGTTAAAACCCTAAGGGTCTGATACTCGAAAAAAATACCCAAAAAAAGACCCTTAGGGTTTATACTTAAAAAAAGCAGTAAAGATAACAGTCTCCAGTACAGTCTATTAGTTAAAACCCTAAGGGTCTGATACCCGAAAAAAATACACGAAAAAAGACCCTTAGGGTTTATATTAAAAAAAAGCAGTAAAGATAACAATCTTCGGTACAGTCTATTAGTTAAAACCCTAAGGGTCTGATACAGTTACTTATTTGTAACTTGCTAATTAAAAGAATTTTACATAAATGCGTAAGCAACATTAAAAAGGTCGAAGACCTCACCAAAATTTTATTCTTATGAAAAACAGTTTATTTAATGTCTTAGACAAAGAAAATCTTAACAGATTGAAAATCAGTTATAACTTCCGTACCGATAAAGTTATAATCTATGCAGGCAAAGAATGGGAAGATGATATTAATTGGACAAACTACAACAAAAGTTTTTATTGTTCGTCTATTTTAAGCCCGAAAACAATATCTTTGAACGATACTCAAAGTCGTGAACTCTTCCGCAAAAACGGACAAGAAGAATATTTGAACGAAATTATCGGACTGATAAAACAAGGGAAACATCAATTTATAGATTGTTATTTCAACAAGAAAAAAAATATTCGTTTTACCAACAACGCACACAGCGAGGTACTCGGACTAAATAACAGAAGTCAAGCAATCAGAGCCGGAGGAATACGCCGACATTTTCCTTCCGAAAACGAAAAAGACGTAATAATCGACGGCTTAAACTTGGGCAGAGGCATGAGTTTTAAAAATTTTGCCGCTCGCATTCCTTTCGGAGGAAGCAAAATTACCGTAATCATGGACGAACTCGATTTAACCGACCTCGAAACTATCGGTTTTCTTGCCTATTGCGTGGACAAAAGCAGATGTTTTACAGGTCCGGATATGAATTTTCCTGTCGAACTCGCCGATGTTATGAAAGAACATTTCAGCCTGAACATTACCGGAGGCCCCAAAGGACCGCTCGGAGCAACCGGTGTACCGACCGCTTTCGGAGTTTATCTTGCCGTAAAAGAAGCTGCAAGATACAAATACGGTGATGATTCACTTTCCGAAAAAACTATTGCAGTTCCCGGACTTGGAGCCGTAGGTTATTATCTTATAGAACATTACATAAAAGAAGGTGCAAAAATTATCATTGCGGATATTGACAAAACGAAGATCGAAAACTTTGTACAAACCCATTCGCAAGCAGATATTACTATTGTAAATCCCGATGAAATTCTGTATCAAGATGTAGATATTCTTTCGCCTTGTGCAATCGGTGGGATTTTCAACAAAGAAAATATCAAAGATTTAAAAGCCGATATTATTATCGGAGGTGCTAACAATCAGCTTAAAGCATCAGGAAAAGAAGAAGAAATCGAGCTTGCAAACATGATTAAAGAAAAAGGCATTATTTTTCAGGTAGCATGGTGGCACAACGGTGGCGGTGTACTTTGCGGACATGAAGAATACACTAAACAAAACAGTGCCGAAATGGATAATGTCCTTGAAGAAACCGTAAAAACCTGCAAATTTACATATCAAAATATAGAAGAAGCCGACAAACTCGGAATTTCACCGACAGAAAATGCTTACAGACAAGTAGAAAGCTATATTTACAAATAACAACGAACAAATTAAATCATTGATAGCGTACATTAATGGTGACTTTGTTTAATATTTTCAGTAGCTACGGGATTTATCCCGTAGTTAAAATACCCACAAACATCGGGCTTTAGCCCAAGCTATTAGATAATTAAGGGATAGAGCCATATATGGTGTGTGATGTTTATTTTTCTACGGCATAAATGCCGTAGCTACTGAAAAGTCACCATTAATTTACCTTATCAAATCATTAAAGAGTTCGGTATAAAAAGACCCTTATGGTTTGGTTTAACAAAATTTAACAAATCTAAATATTTAATTTACAGTTTGTTACTTAAAACTCTAAGGGTCTGATTTCGAGAAAATCTACTTTTTAGACTGAACTCATTAAAGCATTGAAAAATTGTATAATTAAAAAAAATGATAGACAATAAAAAAATTGCTGTTGTTCTGCCGGCATACAACGCCGGAAAAACACTCGAAACAACTTATAATGAAATTCCTTTCGATATTGTCGATGAAGTAATATTGGTAGATGATTTAAGCAAAGACAACACCGTAGAAGAAGGTAAAAGGCTGGGAATAAAACATATAATAAAGCACGAAGTAAACAGAGGTTACGGCGGAAATCAAAAATCATGCTACAACAAAGCAAGAGAACTTAATGCCGATATTGTAGTAATGCTTCACCCTGATTATCAATACACTCCGAAATTGATACATTCCATGTGCTATCTTATTGCAAACGATGTATATCCGGTTGTTATCGGTTCGAGGATTCTTGGCAAAGGTGCTTTGCGAGGCGGAATGCCGAAATACAAATACATATCAAACAGGTTTTTAACGCTTTCGCAAAATATCCTTATGGGACAAAAACTTTCGGAATATCATACCGGTTTCAGAGCATTCTCGAAAGAAGTTCTTGAAGCTATCGACTACAATATCAATTCCGAAGATTTTGTTTTTGACAATCAGATGCTTGCACAAATTTTTTATGCAGGCTACGAAATCGCTGAAATTACTTGCCCGACTAAGTATTTTGAAGAAGCCTCATCAATAAATTTGAAAAGAAGCATAAAATACGGACTTGGTGTAATAGGAGTATCATTATCGTACAGGTG
>JAOZMN010000423.1 GCA_029934265.1 Bacteroidales bacterium | reverse complement strand
GTAGTGTCCGGTTAGGATTTTGCAATGAGCAATTAAGGCAAATATCAACCTCTCCATAATTTTTATGCACATATCCTTGCTCGTCATTAGAGTTTGTAATACTTGCAGTATAAAATGCGTCTCCTTTATTGGACTCTGCAATTCCTGAAATTGCATCATAACCGGCACCTCCAAATCTGTATGTTAAAAGTGTATCCGGATTACTGTCAAGTTCAAGTAACCAGTTATCATAACCTCCAAAATCTTGCGGGAATCCTTCGGGGGTAATTATTGATGCTCCAATAAGTATATTTCCGTTCTTTAATGTGATAATATCAAATGGGTCTTCGCCACCTGCCGTTCCAAACGCATTTTGCTTTAAAATAGAACCGTCTTGGTCATCAATTTCAAATGCCCAGATGTCAGTATTTCCATAAGTCGTAGCTCGTACATCGCCATCACCACCCATAATCCAGCCACATGCAACGTAGCTTTCATTATCTTTTTTAGTAATTGCTTTTGGATATAAAAAACTGCCACAACCATATGTTTGAGTCCAAGTTTTATTCACATTATCAATTCCATCTGTTTTTACTACCCAATAAAACATTGAAAAACCTTGAATTGCTTCACCAAGAGCAACAAATTCTCCATTCTCAGCTTGAACAACATCATATAAATTATATTGGAAACTTTCATTTTGTCCTCCGGTGTCATCTGATATTTTGTAAGAACTTAATTTTTTCCCGGTTGGGTCAAATTTTAAAAACCAGCCGGACCAGTACTGACTTTCGTCCATTGGTCCAAGGTCTCCATCTATTGAATTTGTATATCCTACAGCCATAAAATTTCCGTCTGCAGTTGCTGTTACGGCATTAAGTCCATCGTGTCCTCCACTCGAAAATTCGTCTCCGGCTTGAGTTTCGGTAGTATATTCTCCACTTCCGTACTGTTTTATTTTAGTTAGATTTCCATCTTTATCTATAAAAGCAGAAAAACCGTCTTCAAACTCTGTCGTACCATGATGTCCGGTAGCTGCAAAATCTCCATCATCAGAGTTTGTAACTCCTACTATAACACAACCACCGTTTCCATCGGAAACAATTCCAAGTGGAGAGTCGTTTTGAGAACCTCCAAACACTTTTGTCCAAAGTGTGTCTCCTTCAGGATTCATTTTTATTACCCAAGCATCAAGCATTCCGAAACTTGCATTTACATCATTATCGTTAGATAAAGTACCGGTTGTGATAAATACATTATCTTGGTCATCTACCATTACAGATGCTTTTGTACTCGGACCTTCTCCGCCTGCATATTTTGGGGATTCAAAATTTGTACCTCCGAGTACTTTTGTCCAGAGTGTATCTGTAAATGTTTGTGCTTCGGAAAGAAACGGCAACATAATTGTTGCGAGAATTATTGTAAATATTTTCTAAGTACATGACAAAAATTGATAAATATTAAATTTAGACTTCATTTTACTATTTAGCAAGCAGTTAGCGATATATGATAAGCCGTATTTAAGGTAAATTTGGGCTATCCGACTAACTCGGTAGATGATGATGTTTTTTTCTACTTATGCAACGACAAAAAAACAGGATATTTTGCCAGTAACAGAGCCGGCGGACATGGAAATATGGACATATTTTTTGTTAATTTTGCGGATTCTTCCAAATATTATTTGACTGTTAAAGGAATAGTCCGAAAAGAAGATAAGTCATCGGATAATATAATGCTGAGTGTTGTTGATTTGGATACAAAAAAAATCATAAAGCAAGTGAACGTAAATTCCGAAGGAAAATATAATACAATACTGAAAAAAGGAAACAAATATGCTTTTATTTATGAAGCCGACAAGCATTTTTTTGAAATAAAAATTATTAATGCTACAGATAAAAATAAGCAAGAAAAAAATGTAGAACTTGTTATTCTGCAAGAAATTCCTTCCGGAGATATAAGTAAAACTTATGAAAGTAAATTTACCAAAAAACAAAAATATAACGATGAAAACGAAGTTTTTCTAACAGTTTTATTGAGGTTTATGAAGAAAAATCCGGAATTTATGATAAATGTATCGAGCAGAAAGGAAAATAATTCAAAACAGAACAATAAAAGAACAGAAAATACGATTGATTATTTAACCGCCGGAGGATTTCCGAATAAGCAAATTTATGTTGATTTATTAGAATCAGGAAATGATGAGAATACTCTTTATGTTACCGTTATGGATAATGCAACTCAAGAAGTTGCAATGAAAGAAAAAATAGATAACTCCAATACCGATAATTTAAGCAATAAAAAAGGTGTATTTACAAATTATACTATACAGGTAGGTGCTTTCAGCAAAGATATAGGTGTGAAAAACAAATTTTTCAGTAAACTTAGGAACGAAGTTGATGTTTTTTACTGCAAAGATAAACTTTACAGATATTCTTACGGAGGTTATAAATTCAAATCCGATGCACAGGTGCAAATGCTTATTTTACATAAACTTGGCTATAAAGACGCATTTGTCAGGGAACTGAAATGGTATCAAAAATCAATGTAGGCTTGCTAAAACAAAACACTCTAAGCCGGTTCTTAATAAATCTTAATTATATGAAATTCAAAAACAACTAAAAATATAAACTATGTACAATTTGAACAAAATTACTGTCCAAACGGGAAAGCAAATAAATTTAAGCGATTATGATAAGGGCAACTAAAAATATTACACAAAATAAAATTTATCTATATTTGCAAAAATAAATCGTGATAAAGTTATAATAATAAATCTAAAATAATGGAAGTAATTGAAATATTAAAAAAATTAAACTTCAAATCATCAAAAAATGAAGCTGTTTTAATTTCTGAT
>JAOZMN010000422.1 GCA_029934265.1 Bacteroidales bacterium | reverse complement strand
TCAAAAATTTATAGACGAAGCAAGTGAACTTTTAGAAGCATTTGAAATAGATTTACTCGCTTTAGAAAAAAAACCGAACGAGAAATTTTTAACGGAAGGTATTCTGCGAACAATGCACACCCTTAAAGGTTCAGGCTCGATGTTCGGAGAGGACAGAATAGTAAAAATTACTCATAAAACTGAAAGTTTGTATATAAAAATACAAAAAAACAAACTTCAAGTAAACGATAAAATTATCAGTCTTACTTTTTCAGTTTCTGACCTGATACTCAAACTGTTAAACGATGAAAACAAGGATAAAAGAATTAATGACGAATATCTTAGAATTACAGACGAATTAAATGAGTTTTTTTCCGATGAAGAACTTACCGATAAAACTGAAATTCATAAAAAAACAAAAGGATTTAATCTTTATTATATTAGTTTTATTCCCGATGCCGATATTGAAGAACGAGGTGTAAACTTGACAAAAATATTTACACAACTCAATAAAACAGGACAAACACTGATAATTTCTAAAAATAATAAAAATCAGGATACATATCCGATATGCTGGGAAATATATGTAGCAACCGATAAAGACATCGAAATTATTGAAGAAATTTTGACATTTGTAGATTTGGAATGCGAAATTACCGAAATTTCGGAAATAAATTTACTTCTAAATAAAAATTTTACCGATTTTATAAAAAAACATAAAGATAACAGCGAATTAATTTCACCGGACGAAATTCTTAAACACGCCAAAGAAGTTGAAACTCAAATAGAAGAAAAAGAAAACGCAAAAGAGACAAATACAAACTCTTATTCACAAGTTTCAAATTCCGATAAGGCAACAATAAGAGTGCAAGCAAGCAAACTCGATGATTTGATGAAACGAGTAAGCGAACTGATAACTTTAAAATCCGAAATAAAACTTACCACTAAGCTCAAAGGCTACAACGAAATAACAGAACTTGCCGAAAAACTCGAAAAAGTAACAGACCAACTACGGAACGATGTTTTTGAAGTCCGGCTTGTTGCACTGGATTCTATCAGAGTGAACGTAGAACGACTGATAAGAGATACCGCCATAAAACTCGAAAAAGAAGTGCAATTTACAAGCGAAGGATTACATACAGAACTTGACAAAACAATTATCGACAAACTGCCGGCTCCTCTGATGCACATTATTCGTAACAGTATCGACCACGGAATTGAAAATGCTCAAGTGAGGTCGAAACGCAACAAACCGGCACACGGAAACATAAAATTAAAAGCATTTCGTTCCGGTTCGCACGTACATATCCAAATAACAGACGACGGAAACGGTATAGATAAAGAAAAAATACTCCAAAAAGCAATAGAAAAAAGAATAATAAAACCTGACGATAAACTTTCCGATAAAGAAATATACAATTTAATTCTCGAATCCGGATTTACAACCACAGAAACGCTGAGTTCGGTTTCCGGCAGAGGCGTAGGTATGGACGTAGTCAAATCCGAAATAAATAAACTCAGAGGTGATATTGAAATCACATCGAAATTTGGTATCGGAACAACCATAACTTTAAAATTACCACTGTCAGTCTCGATTGTAGATACTTTGTTGCTTCAAACCGGAAAAATGTTTTTTTCCGTACCCATGGAAGATATAGACAGATGCGAAATTATTGAAGAGGAAAATATAAACAAAGAAGGAAGCAAATTTTTAATATTTAAAGAAGAACTGCTTCCGTTTCTTTCACTAAGAAAACTTTTTAAAATAAAAGAAAAACTTAAAGAGCCGGAAAAATCAGTTATAATAAAAAAAGAAGGAAAAAGTATTGCAATAATTGTCGATTATATAATAGGTGAATATCAAGCAGTTGTGAAACCACTCGGAAAAACACAAGAAGATAAAGATTTTTTATCCGGAGGAAGCCTTATGCCCGACGGAAATATCGCATACATATTAGACAGCGACAAACTTGTGGAATTTTACAAGTAAAAATTTAAGTTAAAAGTTAAGAGTTAAAAATAAAAAGTTAATAATAAAATGGCTGAAAAATCAAAATCATATTTAGGTTTTAAACTTTACAATGAACATTTTGCAATAAATGTACACAAAGTACTCGAAGTACTGTTGGAATATCGTTTGGTAGAATTGCCGGACGCTCCGAAATATATAGAAGGAATGTTGAATTTCAGAGGTGAGATTATTCCTGTAGTAAATTTCAGAAAGAAATTTAATTTTCCTGAAAAAGAAGACAATCAAAACGTAATAATTGTCGTAGATATTAATATTGGAAAAGATAATATCAAATTCGGAGCTGTTGTGGATAATGTAAAAAATGTGTTTGAAGTTGAAGAAAACGAGCTTAAAAACATACCTGAGTTCGGCTCAAAATATAATCCTGAATATCTGCAAGCCGTTGTAAACAAAAACGATATTTTTTTTATGATACTCAATATCGAAAAAGTTTTTACCGATAAAGAAATAAGAATTTTAAATAAACTCGAAGAGTAAAATTTTATAATTGAAGTTTTTGCTTTTATATATACATCATTTACAGGCAGTTAGCACAAATACACTAATAGTCAAATTACTGATAAACAGTGATTTAAGATTTAACAAAAATGTTTAATCCGCTTATTTTTAAAATGTTATGTGAGTAATTACAAAAAATCCGGGGACTGCAATTTATTGAAAAAGAAGATAAATAACTCAAATAATTGTCATTTTTACATCATATTTATCATTAAGTTTGTAACTATTTAAATATAACCAATTTAAGCATTTTTATTTGTTTTATTTAGCAATTTACCATTTTGTAAATACCTAATAATCAATGGAAAACGAAAGCAAAAACTTCAGT
>JAOZMN010000421.1 GCA_029934265.1 Bacteroidales bacterium | reverse complement strand
TAAAATGAAGTCTAAATTTAATATTTATCAATTTTTGTCATGTACTTAGAAAATAATTACATATTAAACACCCAATAACAGATTTTTCAATATTTTTGAGAAGTCTGTTATTTTTATATAGCTATATATCAGCAAGTTAATTTTTAGCATTTTCAAAAAAACAGCGAAATATCACCAAAACTCAAAAAAAGTTTTCCGTAAAAGTGGTTTATTTTACTGTTATACAGATAATTACAAAGGAATTTCAAAACGGTAAAAATGCGTTTTGTTTATAAATAAAGTGAATCTATGTCTCGAGAGGGCGACACACTCTATCCTTAATATCATTACTGACTTAGCTCAAAAACCCGATTTTTCTAATTAACAAGTACTTAAAGCAAAATATATCAATATTTACGACTGACTTATGATTTTTACTTTTCGGAAATTCCAAAAAAAAACGAAAAATATTTTTAAGTCAGTAATGAATAAAAAATACATTTAGTTTACTGTGCTACAGTTGCTTATAAAAAAGCTCCTATATATACCGAAAAAACTTTTTTCACATATATATAGGAGCTTAATATAAAGCGTATTGCAAATAATTTAAGTAGGAACATCTTTAAAACCGTGTCCTGTTATTTTCCGAAATTCCGCATCTTCTTTTGTTTCCTGAATTTGCTTTATTTCTTTTACAGTTTTACTGCTCGTACTTGTAAGTACAAAATCTTTTACGGTTTCATTTGCCTCTAAGTTTTCTATAAGTTTCCTGCCCTCCTTTGTCCGGTATATTCTTATAAAAAACTCTGAATAATGTTTTGTTTTCATAGTTAATATGCTTCGTCAATTTCTTTGAATTTACGGCTTAATTCTTCATTTATTTGCCGTTCGTGTGCGTATTTAATTTTAGCAAGTGAAATATTACTTGCACCAACAAGCGTACAATCTTTTACGGCTTCGTTGCTGTTTAGCTTTTTAATAAGATTTTCGCCTTGTTTGTTCTGATATATACGAACAATAAGCTCTGTATAAGGTTTTTGTGCCATGATAATTTATTTTAATTGTTAATAATGTATTTTTCGTATCGTTCTGGTCTATTGCCTCCGATAATAATAGGTTGTTTTTGTCCTTTTCCTAAGCCGGTTTTTAGTCCAAGTTTAAAAAGGTCTTCAATGTTTTCGTATTCGATTGTAACCAAAAAATCATTTCCCGGTTCTTCTTTTACTTCTTTTATTTCGATATTAAAAGTTTGTGCAACCGCAATATCGAAAACATCAAATAATTTTTTGTCTAATTTTAATGTAATTTGCATTGTTTTAGTAGTTTAAAGGGTTTTAAAAATATTCAATTCTTTATCAAAACGTTCTAATAATATATCTATTTCTGTTGTTCCGTTAATTTCTTTGGGTGTGGAATATGTATCATTAAATTTCATAATAAGTGCTTTTGTATCTCTTATTGACTGTACTAAAGCATCTTTACTGAAATTACCTTTTTTATATTGCCGTTCGCAGTATTTTATAAGCGGTGTACTAATATCATCTTTGGTTACTTCTTCAATTTTATATCCATAGTTACCGTTTACTTCAATACAATAAGTTTTTCCGTTGTTTCCACGCATCAAATCTACACCGGAAACCCTAAGCCCACAAGCGTTTGATGCTTCAATACACATATCAATTTCTTTTTCGGTAAGCTCAATTTTTCTACCAGACCCACCAAGCGAAATATTAGCCCTTAAATCTCCTTTGGGTGCGGTGCGTTCCATTGCAGATATTACTTCACCGTCTATAACTATTGCCCTTATATCTTTTGCACCTCCCTCTATATATTGCTGTATTATGGTTTTATTTCCACTTTTATAAAAACTTTGCATTGTTGCATTGGTTTGGAGCTTGCTTTCAAGTGGAATAACTCCGATACCCTGACTACCTTTTAAAAGTTTGCTTATTGCCGGCAAACCTCCTATTTTATCAATCATAAAATCAAGGTGTACACCATTATCTGCATATATAGTTTTAGGTACTCTTATTTTCGATGCCGATATTTTTTGTAAAGACAATAGTTTGTCAGATGCTGTTAATATTCCTTCAGGACTTTGCGTTGTGAAAATTCCAAGGTTATACCTAAAGTGATGCAAAACAGATGTTCCATAAGACAAATTATTTCCGATACGACTAATAACAGCATCAATATTTTTAGCTTTTATTCTTACCGGTTTGTCGTTTTTGTCGTACCCATCGTAAACTCTATCATATCCTGATTCGCTTTCGGAAATAAGCAAATACAAATACGCAGGGTCTAATACTGTTATTTTATGCCCTCTGTTTTCGCCTGCTATTATAATACTTTTTGTCGCCTTACTTTTGGGTGCGGCAGATAGTATTATAATGTTTAAGGATTTTTGATTTTGTTGTTTTTCCGTTTTTAATGCTTCCTCTCCTTTTTCGGTGTAGGTCATCCAGTAACCATTTACATAGACTCGTGTACTCATAGTTTTAAAATTTAAAAGTTAGTAATTAATTCATTATTTATAGTTGTATTTACTATTTTTCGCATTGCATCGGTTTTATTCAAACCAAACTTATTTAATAATTCTATTATTTGTAAATATTCAAATTCCGTTACTCGGAATGATATTATTTTGTTTTGTCTTATTTTCTGTTTTTTGCTTTTTTCTGTTTTCATAATTTCGATTTTTCAAATAGTAATTTTCTGTAAACAAAAATATGATAAAAACAAGGCTTTAGAAAGGACAAAAATTTTCATAGAAAAAATTAAAAACATAAACGCTTAACATTCAACAGCTTAGTGTTTTTGAGATTTTTTCAGCTTCTTCGAGTAGTTTTTTAGAGTTTTCTT
>JAOZMN010000420.1 GCA_029934265.1 Bacteroidales bacterium | reverse complement strand
CCGAAATTAAAGAAACCGTTGTTAATTTGTCGATTGATATTGCTCAAAAATTGCTGAAAACCAATTTGGACTCGGATACAAAACAAGAAGAATATATTAACAGACTTCTTGAAGACGTAAAATTGAATTAAAAAAAAAATTGACAAAGCTCTATTTGCAAGAAGTTATCATTTTGATAATAAACAGAAATGAATTTGCTTAACTTTGTCAAAGTTGATACAAGAATTTAATAATTATATTTGTAATTAATTGTAAATGAATACAAGTAAAATTTCAGTAAGATACGCCAAAGCATTGCTTAATCTGGCAATTGAAGAACAAAAACAAGAGAGAATTAATGATGATATTAAACTTGTTTTCGATGCTTCGTTAATTCCCGAATTAGATTCAATGCTGGAAAATCCGGTGATATTGCCTACGCAAAAAAAAGCAGTCATAAACTCTTTATTTTCCGGTAAAGTTGATGTTTTAACTGTGAAATTTATTGAAATTTTAATTTCAAATAAAAGAGAATCTCACTTAAAAAATATTTCTCGAACATTTTTATCTTTATACAGGAAAAAATACGGAATAAAAGCTGTAAATCTTACAACAGCAAGCAAAATAAACAAAAAAACAGAAACAGAAATATCAGAAATTATATCGAATAATTTTAAAGTAAAAGTAGAATTGGAAACCGAAATCGACAAAGAAGTTATAGGTGGTTTTATCATGAAAATAGAAGATAAGCAATACGATGCAAGTATTTCAAGTAAATTAAATAAAGTAAGAAGAGAATTGCTTGATGCAAGTTTGGAAAGTTAAATTATGAGGTCTTTGACCTTTTTTATGTGGCAAAGCCATATTTATAACGTTCTTACTATATGATTGTTATACAAATATTGATGCGGAAAAACTTTTGTAATAGTACTTACTGAAAATTTAACAAGATGCTCGATAAACAAGATATATTAAAATTTTTAAGTAAAAATAAAGAACAATTACAAAATAAGTTTTATTTAGAAAAAATAGGATTATTTGGTTCTTTTTCTCGAAATGAACAAACGGAAGAAAGTGATATTGACCTTTTGATTTTGTATAAAGAAGGAACACCGAAACTTTATAGTGTTGAAGAAGATTTCCGTAAGCTTATAAGCTCAAAATTTGACAGAAAAGTAGATATTTGTTCGGAAAAGTGGATAAAACCTGTTTTTAAACCTTTAATAATGAAAGATGTGATATATGTATGACAAAGATACAATAATAATTCTTTCAATGCTTGAAGTTGTTAATAAGATTGAAAATTACACCGAAAATTAGCAAAGTGCAGAAAATTTTTATGAAAATAACAGGGATTTTGATGCAACTATGATGAATTTTATAATTCTTGGTGAAGCTGTTTCAAAATTAAGTACTAATTTTAAAAATAATAACAAAAATATTGATTGGTATAATATTTCAGGATTTAGAAATATTTTAGCTCATAATTATTTTGGAGTAAATGTTGATATAACTTGGCAAATAATCCAAGATAAAATTCCGATTTTAAAACAAGAATTGCAGAAAATAATAAAATAATTAAACAATTATAAATAACCAAGTTATGGCAGGCATTAAACCCGCAGAAGTATCAGAAATTATAAAGCAACAGCTTAAAGGAATTAACACCGAAACTCAACTTGAAGAAATCGGAACGGTTTTGGAAGTCGGAGACGGTATTGCAAGAATATTCGGTTTGACAAATGTAGAGTCGAATGAAATGATTGAATTTGAGAACGGAGTTAAAGGTATTGTAATGAACCTTGAAGAGGATAATGTAGGTGCTGTAATTCTTGGTTCTTCCGAAGGTCTCAGAGAAGGAAATACCGTAAGACGATTAAACAGAATATCATCTATACAAGTAGGCGAAGGCTTGCTCGGAAGAGTAATAAATACAATAGGCGAACCAATCGATGGTAAAGGAGCATTTACCGGCGATTTATACGAAATGCCTTTGGAGCGTAAAGCTCCCGGCGTAATTTACAGGCAACCGGTAACAGAACCGCTTCAAACAGGAATTAAAGCAATAGATGCAATGATTCCGGTAGGAAGAGGACAAAGGGAACTTATTATCGGCGACCGTCAAACAGGAAAAACGGCAATCGCAATAGATACAATTATAAATCAGAAAGAATTTTACGATAAAGGTGAGCCTGTTTACTGTATTTACGTGGCAATCGGACAAAAAGGTTCGACTGTTGCAAATATAGCTCAAACTTTAGAAGAAAATGGAGCAATGGCTTATACGGTAATCGTTTCCGCTACCGCTTCCGACCCTGCCGCATTACAATTTTATGCTCCTTTTGCAGGAGCTTCAATAGGCGAGTTTTTTAGAGACACAGGTCGCTCAGCACTAATTATTTATGATGATTTATCTAAACAAGCAGTTTCATACAGAGAGGTTTCTCTTTTATTAAGAAGACCTCCGGGACGTGAAGCATATCCGGGAGATGTATTTTATTTGCATTCACGTTTATTGGAACGTGCAGCAAAAATCATTAATTCAGATGTGATTGCAAAACAAATGAACGATGTACCGGAGTCTATAAAACACCTTATAAAAGGCGGAGGCTCACTTACGGCTCTTCCGATAATCGAAACACAAGACGGAGACGTTTCTGCATATATTCCTACAAATGTAATATCAATTACGGACGGACAAATATTTTTGGAATCAAATTTATTTAATTCAGGAGTACGCCCGGCAATTAATGTAGGTATATCGGTATCCAGAGTTGGAGGTAATGCACAAATTAAAGCAATGAAAAAAGTTGCAGGTACATTAAAACTCGACCAAGCTCAATATCGTGAACTTGAAGCATTT
>JAOZMN010000419.1 GCA_029934265.1 Bacteroidales bacterium | reverse complement strand
CAAGTTTATTTTGCTCGTTTTTGAACTATTTTTTACCTTTTTGTCATGTACTTAGATAATTAATTGTAAATTGTATTACTTTTGGCATAAAAATTTATATGCCAAAAAAATATTATAAGTACCCACATTTAAGTTTTTACACTTTTACTTGCTGACAACTTACAGGTTATGACAATTTCACACGAATGCGTAAGCAACATTAAAAAGGTCAGAAATCTTATTATTATTTTAATATTTCCTTTGTTTGCACAAGCACAGCAAATTCGGGTAATAAATAAAATAACAGGTTTCAGTATTCCCGGAGTTGTCGCTTATAATGATAGCCGTACAACCTCTGTAATGTCTGATGGTGCTGGCTTTCTGGAACTCAATAAATTTTCAGATAAGGACAGTATTAATTTTTATCACATCTCGTTTCACGATGTTTTTTATACAAAAAAGCAAATCAAAGATGCCGGTTTTATCGTGGAACTTGTGCCGGACGATTATTTAATTGATATTATAAATATAACATCTTCCAACGACCGAGAAAATGCCAATGAATTACCTTATATTCCGGATATTATCTATAAAAAAGATTTAGATAATTTATCCGCCGGTACTTCCGCCGAAATCCTTGGTTCAACAGGAAATGTAATGATACAAAAAAGTCAGGCAGGAGGCGGAAGTCCTATTATTAGAGGATTTGAGGCTAACAGAGTACTTATTGTACTTGACGGAGTTCGTATGAACAATGCTATTTACAGAGGCGGTCATCTGCAAAATTCTATTACAATAGACAATTCGATACTCGAAAAAGTAGATATTATTTACGGCTCGGCTTCTGTCCTTTACGGAAGTGATGCTTTAGGCGGTGTACTTCATTACAAAACTTTAAAACCAAGATGTGCCGCCGATAACAAATTTCCGGTGTTCCGAATTAATTCTTATGAAAAAATTACAAGTGTAAACTCCTCATATTCACACCATACTGACTTTAACATAGGCTACAATAAGTTTGCTTCTTTATCAAGTATCACTTATAATAATTTCGGAGATATAAAAATCGGGAAAAACAGAGTTTTCTCCGGAGACGATAAACTTTGGGGCTTAGATTCTTATTATGTGTCGCAAATCAGAGGTGCGGATACTACTTTGCAAAACAATAAACCGACAACTTTACTGAATACCGGATATAAGCAATACGATTTTGTTCAAAAATTCAGGTTTAAACCCTCTCGAAGTTTGGATTTCAACTTTAATTTGCAATATTCAACATCTTCAAATATAAACAGATACGATAAATTATCGGAATTTAAAAATGATAATTTAAAATATGCAGAATGGTATTACGGACCTCAAAATCGTTTGTTTGCTTCCGGCAGTTTATTTTACGAACCGGCAAAATGTAAGTTTTTTACAAACATGAAAACCATTTTTGCATATCAAAATATTGAAGAAAGCCGAAATTCAAGAAAATTCAGTAAAGAAGAAATTTTTTCGCAGACAGAAAAATTAAATATTTTCAGCTTGAATATAGATTTTTTGAAATTGATAAAAATAAGTCGCTTAAGTTACGGTTTGGAAATAGGCTATAACGATGTAAACTCTTCGGCTTTCTATAAAAACATATTTGAAAATAAAGTTACAGCCGGCGAAACTCGCTATCCGGACGGTGGCAGTTCTATTCTTTTTGCAGGAATCTATGGAAATTATAAATATTTACTTAACGAAAGAAATATTATTACAACCGGCATTCGCTACAGTTCCACTAAATTAAATTCTAAATTTTCAAACAGAGATGGCTTTGTGCAACTTCCTTTTAATGAAATCAATATGAATAACGGAGCTTTTACCGGCACTTTAAGTTATATTGCTCTTCCTTTTAAAAATTGGAAATTCAGAGCCACTGTATCATCAGGTTTTCGGTCGCCGAATGTCGATGATTATGGAAAAATAAGAGCAAAAGATAACTTAGTAACAGTTCCTAACGATAAATTAAAACCGGAATATGCTTATAATTTTGAAATTGGAATTACTCGTACTTTGCTTGAATATATGCGAGTTAATATTACCGGTTTCAATACTTTACTTCAAAATGCGATTGTGCGAACCGATTATTCTTTGAACGGAAATGACAGTTTGGAATTTGACGGCGATATGTACAGAATTGTAACAAACAATAATGTCGGAACAGCTTATCTACGAGGCATTTCTCTTACTTTTGAAGGCGATTTTGACTGGGATTTACTTAAAAGTAACTTTCCCGGCGATTTTAAATTCAGGAACACTTTTAATTTTATACAAGGACAAGATATTAGCAATGACGTACCTTTGGCACACATTCCTCCATTTTTCGGAATATCAGGTTTTACTTATAAGATAAAAAAATATACTTTTGCATCAAATTTGACTTACAACGGTTTGAAAAAAACTGAAAATATGTCCCCCTTCGGTGAAGATAATCAAGAAGCCGGTTTATCTATCGGTTTTCCGGCTTGGTTTACCGGTAATTTTTCGATAATGTATAAATTTACCGAAAATTTAAGTTTAAGAGTTGCCGTCGATAATATTGCAGACATACATTACAGAAGTTTTGCTTCAGGAATAAGTGCTCCGGGCAGAAGTTTTATATTTACTTTCAGAATGAAAATAAATTAGAAATAACAATGAACAATTTAGAGTGAAAATTTCACAACAGACCTCTAAAATCAAAGCTAAAAAAATGGAAACTACACGACAAAGTAAAATAGCACGTTTGGTGCAGAAAGAATTAAGTTTAATATTTCAGCGACGCTCACTTGATTTTCTCGGAAAAATGGTATCGGTAACGGTAGTCAGGGTTACTCCTGACTATGGTTTGGCGAA
>JAOZMN010000418.1 GCA_029934265.1 Bacteroidales bacterium | reverse complement strand
ATGCATTACCCTTAAAAAAGAAACGATTTATACAAATCAAATGTTATATGAGCTCAGTCTAAAAAGTATATTTTTTCGCAATCAGACCCTTAGGGTTTTAGTTAAAAGGCTATAAATTAAAGATTTAGATTCATTAAATTTTGTTAAATCAAACCCTAAGGGTCTTTTTATATCGAACTCTTATATTTATTTTACAAAAATAAATCTGTTAAGATTATGCTTACCCTCCGGTATATAAAAGAGCATCGCCTTTTACGTCGTCGGCACGGAAACCGAAACCAAGTCGTTTACCGGTTTTTATCCGTTTTGTTCTGCTTTCGTGTATTTGTTCTACATTTATAATCATAACATCGTCATAGACAGGAACAAGTAAATCAAAACCGAGTATGTATGAAATTGAGGTTTCAACAATATTTTTTAAACTTTCTTTGGAAATTACATCATTTCCGAAATTGCTGTACAAATAGCCAATTTGTCTTTTACCTTCCACAAAATAATGTTTCTCTTTATTGACAAATATTCGTCCTATAAGATAGCCCAAGTCTTCTACTCTGTCATATTTAAAGGAGTCTGCCAAAAAATTATATATATTTATTATTCCGGAAAATGTACTCATTTTATTATTTTGAACATAAGAAATTTTACGAACTCCGTGATTTCTGTCAAATTCAAAAATATTTGAGTGCATTTTAAAAATTAGAATATCGCCGGCAATTTTCAATTCTGCCTGAAAATCACTTATATTATTAAAAGAAATAAAATCTTTTTTAAAATCATCTTTAAGTTTTTCGGAATAATTATCTGAAATTTCTTGTAAAACTTCTTTCAATAATTTAAAAGTTTCAAAAGTATTGTTGAAAATTTTTTGCTTAAGTTTTGATTTTGTTTTTAGGGAATTTAATATCAAAGTTTCCGCTGTTTCTTTTTTTTCTTTCATTATATAGATTTTAATTTTTACAATTTTACTAAAATTATAACTTTGTAAAGTAATTTTAGTATTATAAATTTAACAAAACTAATATTTTATTATTATGTATCGAAAAATTTTATTGTTTAGTGTTGTTTTTTTGATGTTTTTTTTCTCTGTCGAAAATAAAGCATGCACAAATTTCTTAATAACCAAAGGTGCTTCAGCCGATGGTTCGACAATGATAAGTTATGCCGCTGATTCGCACGTTTTATTCGGCGAATTGTATTTTTTTCCGGCAATGGACTATCCGGCAGGTACAATGTTGGATATTTACGAGTGGGATACAGGAAAATATCTTGGTAAAATTCCGCAAGTTTCGCATACTTATTCCGTTACCGGAAATATGAATGAATATCAAGTTGCAATAGGCGAAACTACTTACGGAGGCAGAAAAGAAATGCAAGGACAAAAAGGTATTATGGATTACGGAAGTCTTATTTACGTGGCTTTGCAACGCTCAAAAAATGCTCGAGAAGCAATAAAAGTTATTGGAGATTTAATGGAGCGATACGGATATTACAGTTCCGGAGAGTCATTTTCTATTTCCGATGAAAATGAAGTTTGGATAATGGAACTTATCGGTAAAGGTAAAGGTGAAAAAGGTGCTGTTTGGGTGGCAAGATTAATTCCGGACGGTTACGTCTGCGGACACGCAAACCAAGCTCGAATTACGACTTTCCCTTTGAATGACAAAAAAAACTGCATATATGCTCCGGACGTTATTTCTTTTGCGAAAGAAAAAGGTTTTTACAAAGGTAAAGATGAAAATTTCAGCTTTTCTGACACTTATGCTCCGGTAGATTTTGGTGGAGCACGGTTTTGTGAAATTCGTGTATGGTCTATGTTTAAAGATGTTAATGACGATATGCAAAAATATTTCGATTACGCAAAAGGAGATATAAAACACGATAAGTCTTTTGCAAACGGCAAAAAAAATCCAAATAAATACGCCACTAACAGAATGCCTTTATGGATAAAACCAAAAGCAAAAATCACATTGCAAAATATGTTAGATTTTATGCGAGACCATTTGGAGGGTACATCTTTAGATATGAGCAAAGATATTGGAGCAGGAGATTTCGGTATGCCTTACCGCTGGCGACCGCTTACTTGGAAGGTCGGCGAAGAAAATTATTGCAACGAACGGGCTACGGCAACTCAACAAACAGGATTTTCTTTTATAGCACAAGCTCGTGCGGGTTTCCCTGAAAAACTCGGTGGTATTATTTGGTTCGGTGTGGACGATGCGGCAAGTACGGTTTACACTCCCATATACAGCGGAAGTACAAGGGTTCCGAAGACCTTTGAAAAAGGCAACGGTGCTATGATGGAATGGTCGGATAACTCTGCTTTTTGGGTGTTTAATCAGGTTTCTAATTTTGCTTATACAAGATATAATTTAATTCACCCCGAAATTGATTCTTTACAACATTTGATTGAAGCTCAAAGTCAAAAATTCGTTAAAATTACAGACGAAAAAGCCAAAGTTTTATATAAAGAAAATCCGGAGCAAGCAAGAGAGTTTATTACAGATTTTTCCGTAAATACTGCCGATGAATTAGTTTACAGGTGGAAAAATTTTTATAAATATTTATTCATGAAATATATGGACGGAAATGTAAAAACTCCAAATCCGGGCAAACAAAATCCGCATCTTACACAACCCGGTTACAGTAAGAAACGATACGAGCAAATCGTAAAAGAAACAGGCGATAAACTGAAAATGAAAGGCGGAGGGCATTAAATCAGTTATCAGTGAACAGTAAACAGTTATCAGTGAACAGTGAACAGTTATCAGTGAACAATATTTTTCATTGTTATTTGTTCATTAGACATCTTTCCAATTAGCTATTTTTGTTTAATGTTGATTATCAATGATATA
>JAOZMN010000417.1 GCA_029934265.1 Bacteroidales bacterium | reverse complement strand
TATTCGCTTTCTAAGATGTCTTTTACTTTTTGTCTTAATATTTTTTTATCAGGTAGGTACAATTGATATTTCGATACAAATAGCTTGCTTGTCATTCCGTATCTGGCATATTTTATCATAATATCTTCCTTTTCTTTGGATAAAACTATTCCTATTGGCTCGTTGTCATCTTCTCTGTTCTCTTCTGCAGAAAAATATCCAAGATACATATTCATTTGTCCTATATCATTATGCTCTACTTCTCCTATTTTCAAGTCTATAAGAACGTAGCATTTTAGTATTATGTGGTAAAAAACTAAATCAACTCTGTAATGCTTGTTATTTAATGTCATTCGGAATTGACGACCTACAAATGCAAAACCTTTCCCAAGCTCAAGCATGAAGTTTTGTAAATTATCTATAAGTTTTTGCTCTAATTCACTTTCAGAATATTGATATTTCTCTGGAATGCCAAGAAATTCAAAAATTTGCGGTTTAATAATATCATTTTCATTTTTTACAATTTGTCCTTTTTTTGCCAGTTTCAAAATTCCGTCTTTATCTTTACTCAATGCAAGCCTGTGAAATAAAACACTATTTTTTTGTCTTTTAAGTTCTCTAACTGACCAGTTTTCATTAATAGCTTGTTGTTCGTAAAAGCTACGTTCTAAATTATCTTCAATTTTGAGTAGTTCAAAATAATGAGACCAAAATAAGTTCCTCGAAAGTTTATCATAAATAGGGTACTTGACATAAAAAAGTCTCATATATACCAAGTTGCTTTTACTAAAACCTTTGCCAAGTATTATCTTAAGGTCTTTTGATAGTTGTGAAATTAATTTTTCACCATACTTTGCTTTTTCCTTTCTGCTCAAATTCTATAATATGTTTTCCAATTAGCCAATGCGTTGAAATCAACTCAAAATTAACTATTTGAAAAGCTTTTTGTCTACTTATTGAATATGTTTTTTCAATAATGCCGAGTAATTGTTTGTAGCCAGCTTCTTTTATTATTTCTTTCATTATCTCTATTATGAAAAGGTGAGACGGTGTTTCACCTTTTTATTTCAAATATTTTTCAAATAGTTCTTTGATATTATCCGAACCGGGAATTTTACCATGTTTTTTCTCATAATCAATAATATCGTTATACCCTCCTCTAATATCTTCGATACTATTTGCAAGACTTAAAGTAAAAACGTATTTATCGTGTGCTTTTGGATTCGCTTCTACCAAATAGACCAAAGCAACATTGAAATGTACATACCATAGAGTATTGTCAAGTTTAAGTGCTTTTTTACTAAACTCTAATGCTTCTTTGTAATTACTGTTTTCAAAAGACTCCCATCCTTTATTACCAAAATCAAAAGCTACCTTATATTGTTTAGGTATGATTTGATAGTAAAATTCAGCTTTGCATATATCTGAATAGTAGAATTTAATTTTAAACCATTTAGTCCCACTATTATCGGTATAATTGTATAAATCATCTTCTGAATATTTGAATAAATTGTGTTCGATATACTTATTCCCAAGTTGTTCATCTGCTGATATTTCGTCCCATTCTGAAATTTTGGCACTAACTTTTACAGTTGTTTCTTCATTGTAATAATCCCAATATGATTCAGTTTTTTTGATAGTAATATATTGCCCATTATTTGCAGATTTATAGAAGCCTTGCTTTGTGTATGCAATAGGGGTATTATTTATATATACTGTATATTCAAACTCTCCTTCATCTGTATCTGTAAAAACACCATCGTCACAATCGGCTATAATATAAAACCCTAAAATATAAATGTCATAATTAATTCGAACATCTGTTTTTTTCATGTCTAATACTTCGTCGTAAGTTACTTCTGTTAAACTTTGATATTCAACAAAGTCTGGTAGTGGATGAGCTGGAATGATGAAGTTCTCAAAATACTTTTTTAGCTCGTTTTGTCTGGCAGTATTTTTAGTTAATATCCATATAGGTTGTAAACTTTCTTTCTCAAAGTCGCATAACACAGGTGCGTTTTTTATACCTTCTGCCCAAATTCTATATTGTTGTTCGTTGTTGATATTATTTAGAAATTCAGAGTTACCACCTATTGTTCTTGTTTCGATACTTGTCTTTGAATTGTTTATAATTTCTTCGGAGTTATTAGTATATGAGCCGTTACCTTTTATTGTTCCATACCTTGCTTTTGCAGCTATATCAATATCTTGTTTATTGTACTGATTTGAAATACTTGTTCTAAGGGAAAAATCTATTCGTCCTCCCAAGTAAGCACTTGAAATAAAGTGTGTACCATAAGTTTCGAACAGTTTTTGAGGACTTAAATTTTCAATATCAGACTTAAATTGGACATCTAAACAAGCTATTAAACTGTCAATATTTCTGATATCGAGTATTACTTTCCATTTAATATTTGCATCCATGATAGTATGGCAGTATCTTTGTTCGTACTTTGTACTTTCTCTTCCAAACTGTGCATCGACAGAAGCCTTAAATATTAAAGCATTTGCTTTAATATTTAGTTTTGCTGCCAAGTTTTCAGCATATTCTCTCTTTGATGTTCCTGTAATTTTTTTTATCTCATGTTTGGAAATATTTAGTAAGTTAATATACTTATTAAGTTTATTATAATCAAATAACTTGTAGTTTGTCATACTGCTATTTCTTGCGTACTCATCAAATATATCATATCCTTTTCCTATAATATCTTTTCCTGTATTTGAGTTTTGTGCATTTACTCCTCCATAAATAAGGAGTAAAATTATTATTCTTACTATTTTCATCATGTTTTTTTTTTATTTTTTTATTTGGTTACTGCTAACGGTAAACTTCTTGGTTTTCTTTGGCGATTTACAGCACAGAAGTTAGTTTAC
>JAOZMN010000074.1 GCA_029934265.1 Bacteroidales bacterium | reverse complement strand
AAAACTTTAAGGTCGGTAAAAAATGCAGGAACAGATACTAATATTCCTTTTGCGGTTTTCAAACCAACGGCTTTTACTACAAGTATTGTACTTACAAAAGTCAGTGCCAACGAAAAACTTTCGGAAGAAGAGCAAACTGCATATCAAAATTTTAAGAGAAGAGTAAATTTATTGTGCAAGACGGCTTTTGAAGCAGATATTCCTATACTTATTGATGCCGAAGATGTTCATTATCAACAATGTATTGACAATATTTCAGAAGAAATGATGGCAAAATACAATAAAGAAAAACCTGTTGTATTCAATACATGGCAAATGTACAGGCACGACCGGCTTGAACACCTGAAAAAAACTTACGAAAAAGCTGTTGCCGGAAATTATTTTCTCGGAGCGAAATTTGTGAGAGGTGCATATATGGAAAGAGAGAGGGCAAGAGCCGAACGCTTAGGTTATGAATCGCCGATATATCCTACAAAAGAAGCTACCGACAAGGGCTATAACGATGCTTTAATATTTTCATTGGACAATATTGAAAAAATGGCAATTTTCAACGGAACTCACAACGAGGAAAGTTCACGATTACTTGCCGAATTAATGATTGAAAGAGGTATGGACAAGGCAGATAAGCGAATTTGGTTTTCACAACTTTACGGAATGAGCGACCATATAAGTTTTAACCTTGCCGATGCCGGTTTTAATGTCGCAAAATATTTGCCTTACGGTCCGGTAAAACACGTTTTGCCTTATCTTTTCCGACGTGCGGAAGAAAATTCTTCTGCCGGAGACCAAGCCGGAAGAGAATTATCTTTTATCGTGAAAGAAAAACAACGAAGAAAAACGGAAAGTAAATAGTTTGATTAATTAAACACCGCAAGGTCTGAAAAAAGACGCTTGCGGTGTTTAATTAATCAAACTATTATCGGCAAAGCTAAAATAATTTTCTCCGGAAATTATAAGATGGTCCAAAAGTTCAATTTCAAGAATACTTCCTGCATTATTGATTTTTCCGGTAAGCAAAATATCTTGCCTGCTCGGTTTTAAATTTCCGGATAAATGATTATGACAAATAAAAAAACCTGTTGCTCCGGATTTCAATAAAAAAGTCATTATTATTCTAATATCGACATAAACTTTATCTATCCCTCCTACCCCGATTATTTTTTTATCGATATAATTTTTTGCGTTGCCGACAGCAATTACCCAAAATTCTTCTTGCTTTGTCCCGCTTAAAACGGAAGCAAAAACATTATAAACATCTTTGGCATAAAGCAATTTTTTATTGGTAATTTCAATTTGTTTTCTTCTACGCCCGAGTTCTGTAGCTGCGACTATACTTATTGCTTTCGCCGGTCCTATTCCTTTATGTTTTGTCAGTTCGCTTACCGAAAAATCCCCTAATTTATTCAAATCGTTATCGGCAGATTGCAAAATTCTTCTTGCCAAACCAACTGCTGTTTCTTCTCGACTTCCGGACGATATAATTATTGCCAAAAGTTCTGCATCAGAAAGTGCATTAACGCCTTTAAGCATCAATTTTTCACGAGGGCGATCATCTATTGCCCATTTTTTAATATTTGTCATTTAATTATAGTTCAACACAAAAAAGGCTCTCCCGTAAAGAAGAACCTTTCTATTTTTTTTATAAGTAACAAATTTACAACGAATTAACTTTTTTCGTCAAACTTGATTTTAAATTTGCGGCTTTATTATCGTGTATAATATTTCTTTTTGCCAAACCATCAATCATAGAAACAACTTTAGGAAGAAGTTCCTCACCCTCTTTTTTATCTTCTGTTGCTCTCAATTTTCGCATAACATTACGAGTTGTTACAGCATAATATCTGTTGTGAACCCTTCTTTTTTCTGTTTGTCTTATTCTCTTTTTTGAAGACTTATGATTTGCCATTTCTTATAATTAATTATGATTAAGGTCTTAGACCTGTTTAATAATGCCAACATACTTATATTAAGTAGTCCGTAGGGGAATCGAACCCCTGTTACCAGGATGAAAACCTGGCGTCCTAACCCCTAGACGAACGGACCGTTTTTTGTTTAGCGGTTGCAAATGTAAAACATATTTTTTTAACAACAAATTTTTTCCGAAAAAAATATAATATTTTCTTATTTCTTCATTAAAAAAACATTTATCTTATCTATGCAGACCAATCTACATACAGTAAATAGTCTGTCCATGAGAGTTTTATAGTTTGAAACGACCATGGCATTTTACTTAGCAAAACATCTATGGCTTTTTGTTCGACTTTTAATATTATATGTATTATTTTTGAAAGTAAGGACGGCATCTTGCCACATAAATGCGTCTCGAAATCCGTGTATTGATATTGAACCGAGTATTTCCCGATGTCCGATAACCGATTTAAGCAATAATTGTGCTTCTTCTTTTTCTTTTTCTTTTTCGGTTAGTTCTATTTTTAAATCAACCGGCTTTTTAAGTTCGATACCGCAAATTATTTTATTCAAAACAAGCTCATGTTCTTGTACTTTTTCTTTGCCGGTTATCAAATATTGCGTTAAATGTACTGCTCTTTCTTGCGAATGCTCGTCTTTAAAAACGTGTTTTTCACCTTTTCTTACAATTTATTTTGTTCTTTTGAATAAAAAGAAAGAAAATTGCATAAAATTAAAAGTCCGGCATTCTCGATATAAATTTTTTCTTGCTCTTCCGGTTGGTCAAAGACCTATTTTATATTGCTTACTCACTATTGCTGAAATTTGTAAATCAACTTGCTTATAAACAATATAAACGTGTAAAAATTTTTATAAGGATAATTAATTAAATTCTCATATCTATTTTTATTCCTCCCCGCCGCCTACTTTATGAGAGAATTTGATTATGATAAATTCAGCTGGTCGAACAACTGCCATTCCTACTTCAATTATCATTTTTCCTTCAAGAATATCGACTTGTGTCATTGTAGAACCAAGTCCGATATTTACAAAAAAGGCATCTGCAGGAGTTGCTCCTTGCAATGCTCCCGCTTTCCATAAGTTTGTTAGGAAATTGTTCATCATTGCTTTAATTCTGACCCAAGTCATTTCTACGTTTGGTTCGAATACTGCCCAAGAAGAACTTTGTTTCAAGGTTTTTTCAGCCATGTTGAAAAATCTTCTCACTGAAATATACCTCCATTCGTTGTCGTTTCCTGCGAGAGTTCTTGCTCCCCAAACAAGGTTTCCTTGTCCCGGAAACGCACGAATTGCATTTATTGATTTTCCTGCAAGAGTATCTACATTTAAAGCTTCTTGCTGTTCGTTATCAATTTTAACCCAAGGTTTTACAATATTTGATACGCTTACATTTGCCGGTGCTTTCCATACTCCTCTGGAACCGTCCACTTGTGCATAAATACCTGCTATTGCTCCACTTGGCGGCAATTTTGATGCCTCATCATAAATTTTTCCTACTGCTGTTTTATAAAGTTTTACATTTTCATAAACTGCTTTGTCGAAATTCTTTTCGATGTCTTTTGCATCTTGTTTTACGGAAGCATTTAATTTATCGAGATTCAAAAATATATTTTTGAGCATCGGTTGTGTTGCTTCCACTAATTTTGCTTCTTCTTTAATTGCGGCGAGTTCAGTATTTGCAGTTTCTTTTACAAGTTGATATTCTGTAAAATCTTTTTTTGCATCTATTGCGTTCGTTTTAATTGCAAGGTCGATTGAATATAAAGATTTCAAAAGCGTGGCGAAAACTGAATTTGCATCTGTTTTTTGAGTAAGCTCATTTAATACTGTACTGTTTGTCAAATCATTATTTCTCAATTTCAATAAATTAAGAGCTGTATTTTTAAGTACATTTAATTTATAAACAAGCTCTCCTTTTTTATTTTCAAGATTTGAAGCTACTCCGTTAAAAGCTGTTTTCAGAGTTTTTTTGTCTCCGTTTACATTGCTTAAAAATCCGGAAACTTTATCTGAATCTGCTGTTGCCGATTTCAAATTTGTAATTTGGACAGGATTCGCAACAATGTTTTCAAGATTTACTTTATTTCCGTTCGCATCTTTAAAATTAACATTTTTGAATGAAAAATCGGTAGTAAATAATGATTTTAACCAAGGATAATATGCTGCTCCAAATGGTAATCCGTTGATACCCATTCCTGTTCGGAAATTTGTTATCACGTCGTCCATGTCGTCCAATTCTTTATATCCGTCGTAAACATCAAGAACAGTAACTCTGTCTTTTAGTTTATCGCAAAGCATAAGTGCTTTTTGCTGAACAGCATAGCACTCTTCTTTTGTTTTTAGAAGAACTGCATCGGGAAGCAGGATAATTGTCGGCAAATTTTCTTTTTTCAACAAGTCTATTCCTGTGTCCATTTTTTCCTTATCTATATCCTGAGCGTAATCGCCTACGGATATTATACAACACTGTCCTCCTCCGTTTGCAAAGAACATTCTCAGACTTAAGTAAAGATAAAATTGTTTCTCAAATTCTACTTTTGTAATATTTTTGTTCTTATCGAGCGAAATATCGATATTTTTATGCAAAAAATCACCTCCGAATATTTCATTGTACTCAGTTAAAGAGTTTAAGTAGATTGGAACATTTATTACGTTGTTTCCATTTTTCGATGCAGTTTCTGTATATCCGATAAATGCGGGTATTGCTGTTGGAACTTCTGCAGCAGTTGGTGCCGTTTTAGAAATCTCTTCTATATATACTCCGGGAGTTTTGTAGTCTGCCATAAAAATGATTTTAATGGTTAATTAAAAATTTATAATTACTAAAATCGTTGAAAATTAGATTTGTAAACTACTGATAATCAATGTTTATATTTTCCTATTTTTAGAGAAAATCAATAAAATTGACTTATAGAAGCGGACTCAATCTTTAAATTTAAAATTTCGTTTCGATTCCTGACATTTTTATCAAAAAACATTGAAACTCAATAATAGTACAAATCATTGCAGGAAACAAAAAGTAAACATATAATTGTAACGGGAATTTATAACTAAGGAAGCCGTATAGAAATTATTTGAAATTATTTTCTGACCCCTATAAGTACAATGTCATCAGTTTGTTCGCAACTCCCCATATAATCGGCAAGTTTTTTTTTCAAGAATTTCTTTTTGCTTGTTCATAGGTTTTGTATGGATTTCAAGAAGTAATTTTCTCAAATTTTTTATCATAAATTTCCGCTCTCGTTTTCCTCCAAATTGGTCTTGATAGCCATCTGAAAAGATATAAAAAACATCACCGGTTTTCAAATAAATTTCATGATTGGTAAATTTCTTATCGGTAAAAGATTTAGAATGAACACCTACCGGCATTCTATCGCCTTTGATTTCGGAAAGTTCGTTGTTTCGGATTAAAATTAACGGATTGTATGCTCCTGCAAACTGCAATATCCCTGTATCATTATCCAATATACAAACAGCAATATCCAAGCCGTCTTTACTCTCAACTTTTTCGTTATTCTGATTAAGTGTTTTTATTAATCTTTTACGTAAATCATCAATTATTTTACTCGGAGCAAAGTTCGTTTTTTTTATATTTCGATAATGGCGAACAATTATTTCATTCAGCAATGACACGCTCAACAGACTCATAAACGCACCGGGAACACCGTGTCCGGTGCAATCTGCCGCAATTATTACGGAATAATTAAACATTTTCTTGACCAAATAAAAATCTCCGCTTACAACTTCTTTGGGTTCAAACAATACAAATAAATTTTCTTCCGAATTTATTTTTTCTATTTGCAATGTGGCTTTTTGAATTCTACGGGCATATTTTATGCTGTCGGTTATATTTTTTTGTTGTTCGGAAATTAAAGTATTTTTAAGTTCGAGTGATTCGTTTATGGTAAGAATTTCCTCATTTTGTTGCTGCATTTCTTCATTTTGCTGTTGTATTTCTTCATTTTGCTGTTGTATTTCTTCAAATGCTTCGTGTAGTTCGAAAGTTCTGTCTTTTACCCTTTGTTCCAAATTTTCATTTGCTTCTTTAAGTTGAAACTCTGCTTTTTTTATCTTTGTAATATCGGAAACCATAGCATAAGAACCGATGGCTTTACGAGTTGCAAAATCATATTTAGGACTTGCACTCACAAGTGTATATACAGTTCCGCCGTCGGATTGCATAAATTCGAGTTCGTAAGAATTACTTTGACCTTTTTTTCTTAATTCAATTTGATTTTTTAATATTTCTTGATTTTTTTCATTGACATAATTTAATAAATTTGTTCCTGTAATATCACTTTTTTTCAATATTTTTTTAATTGCAGGATTAGCATCAATAATAATTAAATCCTTATCGACTTCCATAAAACCATCGATTGCGGTGTCAAGTATTGTTACAAATTTTTGTTCGCTTTTTGTAAGCTCTTCGGTAGATTTTTTTTCTTCCACTGCAAGATAATAATGACAATTTTCCGGTCTGTTAAGTCCGTTTTTAATGGCAATTGCCATTCCTTCGCAAGAGTTATAACCGCAAGATGCACAATTCTTCACATCTTCTTTTGTATATTTGTGTATTTTTGCAAAAATATCTTTTGTTTCTTCTTTTGTAGGATAATCCAATTTTACGTTCTCCCACCTGTTCACATAAGTTCTGTCATATAAACCTTTTTTCCAATATTTGGAAAGAGTTTCTTCTATTTTTTGTTTACTTAATTCACTGTTGTTTTTATTTTCTCGTAAATATTTATGTTTAAGCTCATTACTTCTCTTTTTTACCCAGTATTCAATTTCGTCCTTTGGCTTTCCTTTTGTTACGGTAAGAGGTCCGGCATTACAACCGAATTCACAATTCAGGCAATCTATCAGTAAAGGTGATTTTCCTTGCTCAATCATTTCGGGCAAAGTGTCCAAATATTCGTAAATAAGCGGATTCCCTTCTATTTTCCCTGTAAGTTCTTCTATGCCGGGCATCCATCTTTTTGCAGTTTCGAGTAAGCCCCCCGGCGAAGAAAACAATACGCCTCGTTCGGCAGGCGGGTTATCAAAATCTTCTTTTGGGTAATCGTTTAAATCGACATTGTTTGTTTTCAGGAAATCGGCTATCGAAATGTGAGCTATGTTATAATCACCCAAGCCGGTTTCTTCAAATTCTCGCTTTTTGGCATTGCAAGGAGAAAGTATTGCAACTTTATGATTTTTATATTCAGGATAAAATTCCTTAACCATTTTTATTGTATGCAAAATCGGACTGTCAGCGGGGGCAAGGTATTTTATAAGCTCGGGGCGATAAAGTTCGATATAAGTTACAATAGCCGGACATGGCTGTGCTATTACAGTTTTCGGATTTTCGGCATTAATATATTCCAAATAAGACTTTACGGTAAGCTCTGCTCCGAAACTAACATCAAACACGGCTTCGACACCCATTTCTTTAAGCCAGCCGTTAAGGTTCAAATACTGGTCGGGGAAACCTGCTGCTATTGCCGGAGCAGAAACTGCAATTATTTTTTCTCCGGCAATTATATCATTAATGAAATTTGAGAAATCATCTATGAAACTTCTTGCATCATGGGTGCAGGCAGGAATACATTTTCCACAAGCAATGCACATATCACTGTTTACAGATACTATTTCGCCACTTCCGTCGTTACAATATTTTACGGGACAAGCCGAAATACAAGCATGACAATTTAAACATTTCTTATCATCTACGGCTATTACTTTTGGCAAAGACTGCATAATTTGTTTGTTAAGTTTTGATTATCTTAAAAATACGATAACTTTACAAAAATATAACTATAACATTAAAAAACAAGTTATAGTTATAATACATATTTATTCTAAATAATTCTAAAAAATATACAAAATGAAAATAAGACTTATTTATTATTTATCTTTTTTTTTACTGATTTTTTCCGGTATTTCTTGTAACTCTCAAAACTCAAAGAAACAGGATAGTGTCGTAACAAAAGATACAATTTTTGAAATATCCGATTATGTAAAATCCGCAGAAAAGTCAGTAATCATCAAACCGCAAGAGGAAGCAAAATACAAATACGTCAAAAAAATCCCGACTCCTCAGGGCTTTATTCGCACGGAAACAGGTGATAGTTCGGCTAATAATTATTTCCGAAATTTAGAGCTGAAAACTAAAAATAATTTGGTATATCTTCATACGGGTGAACTTAAAGGTTATCAAGGTTCACAATTTGCGGTGCTGAAAATAGACGTGGGGAAAAGAGATTTGCAACAATGTGCTGATGCGGTAATGCGTTTGCGAGGAGAGTTACTGTTTTCTCAAAAAAAATATTCCGATATACATTTTAATTTTCTTTCGGACGGCAAACCAAGATATTTTACAAATTATGCAAACGGCAATCTATCGCAAGTCAAGTTCAGAAAGTACATGGATTATATTTTTTCGTATGCAAATACCGGCTCTCTGAAAAACGAACTTAAAAAAATCCAAAATCCGCATGATATAAAAATCGGTGATGTTTTCATACAAAAAGGAACGCCCTACGGACACGCAATTACAGTTATGGATATTGCAAAAAACAAAGAAACCGGCGATATTGTTTTTATGCTTTCGCAAAGTTATATGCCGGCTCAAGAAATTCATATTTTGAAAAATCCGAATAATAAAGAAATCTCTCCTTGGTACGTTCTGAAAAATTCCGGCGTTCTGGAAACTCCGGAATGGACTTTTTATTTTTCTGATTTAATGAGTTTTTAAACTCTTCGAGTTTTTTTAGTCGAGCAAAGCCGTATCAACAAGCAAATATTATGTAATAGTTTTCAAAAAATGATGCAAAAAACTTTAGTAATGACTTTTAAACTGATATTTTACAGTAATTATTTAAAGCCTGCTACTGAAAATTTTTTAATTCCAAAAACATAATATATTTTTGCGGTATGGATAAATCTAAAATCAAAACAATACTACCCTACCCTGTAGCGATAATTTTATTTCTTGTAATTGCGTTTGCATACTTTCCTTCGGTTCCGGAAGGAAAAAGGCTTCAGCAACATGACATAAAAACATGGAAAGGCGGAGCAAACGAAATGATTGAGTACGAAAAAGAAAACAAAGAGCACGCTTTTTGGACAAATTCAATGTTCGGCGGTATGCCGACTTATTTAATTTCAAACTATTCCCCAAGTAATATCGGAAAATATTTATATCTAATTTCCGATTTCGGACATAAAATTCGTCCTGTCAGCTTAGTGTTTTTATTGATGTTCGGATTTTTTATCGCCTTATTACTGTTTGAAACAGACCCTTGGTTGAGTATCGCAGGTGCTTTGGTTTATGCGTTTTCAACATATTTTTTTATAATAATAGAAGCAGGTCATCTTACCAAGGTTTTTGCATTAGCATTTATGCCTCCGATAATTGCAGGAATACATTATGCTTACAGCAAAAAAGCATTAGTAGGAACTTTGGTAATGATGATTTTTCTGACACTTCAATTTACGGTAAATCATCTGCAAATTACTTATTATACGATGCTTATAATATTTATGTATGTAATTTTCAGATTTTTTGACGATTTGAAACAAAAAGAGCTTCCCAAATTTGCAAAAACATCAGGATTTCTGTTTGCCGGAGCGTTAATAGCCCTTTCGACAAATTTTTCTCAAATAATAACGGTTTACGATTACGGAAAAGACTCTATTAGAGGAAAATCCGAACTTACTTCCGATAAGGGAAATAAAACTTCCGGTTTGGATAAAGATTATGCCACCGCTTGGAGTTACGGCAAAATGGAAACTTTTAATTTACTGATACCCAACCTTACAGGAGGTGCTTCCGGCGGTGCATTGTCGGAAGATTCGGAAATGTACAAAAAACTGAAAGAGTACGGAGTAAAAAATCCAAAAAAAATAATAAAACAAATGCCTACATACTGGGGGTCTCAACCTTTTACGTCAGGACCGGTTTACATAGGGGCTTTGGCAATATTTTTATTCATTCTCGGATTATTCCTCGTAAAAGGAAGTATAAAATGGTGGTTGCTCACTGCCACAATATTATCAATAATGCTTTCTTGGGGTAAGAACTTTATGCCTCTTACCGATTTATTTCTCGACTATTTCCCTATGTACAATAAATTTCGTTCAGTTTCAATGACTCTGATAATTGCCGAATTTACAATTCCTTTGCTGGGAATAATTGTCCTGAAAAATATTATCGACAAAAAATACGAATCCAAACAAATAATTAAAGCTCTTGCATATTCTACAGGTGTCCTTGTCGGAATAATTTTAATATTTTTGATAAATCCCGGATTACTTTCATTTACAAGTCCGACTGATGCAAACAACGGTTTGCCGGAAGATTTACTGCCGGCACTTATAAAAGACAGAGCTTCGATTTTTCGCTCCGATGCCGTCCGTTCACTGGTATTTATTTTGCTTGGAGCCGGAATTATTTTCTTTTTCATTAAAGAAAAAATAAAATTTTCGTATCTGATTATCGGACTTGCCGTTCTTTTCCTTGCAGATTTATGGACTGTCAATAAACGCTACTTAAATGCCGATGATTTTAAGAAAAAAAGCAAAATAAAAACACCATTTAAGCCGACAAACGCAAATAATTTTATTCTTAAAGATAAAGACCCCGATTTCAGAGTTTTAAATCTGATGGTCAGTACTTTTAACGATGCAAGTACTTCTTATTTTCATAAATCCATAGGTGGTTATCACGGTGCAAAAATGAGACGCTATCAGGAACTTATCGACCAT